>JALFGN010000113.1 GCA_022777285.1 Blautia sp. | reverse complement strand
TGAACACGATCGATCAATGCGAGAGGTATATGGCTTAGATAAAGCATTACGCGAGTAAACTCGCATAAGATGATTTCCACTTCCCGGACATCTGATTTCCAGATTTCCGGAAGTGCGATTTCATCGCACAAGAATATTCAGCTTGCCCCAACGAGCAGATTTGTGAAGATTGCACCGGAGGGAAAATCGAGAAAATGAGTGAACCTGTACAGGTTTACACTGCTTGCCAATTTGTGAAACCCCGTATTTCCTCTCATATCTTTCGTCATTTCTTGTCCATGCGTCGAAATACCATAGCGAACTATGAGATAAGGAGTGAAAATTTAGCTATCGCTCTATTATTTGTTGAATTTGTCGAAATTGGTGGTATAATTCTATAGTGAAATACTACATTTAGATTTTTGGAGGGATAGCTATGTCAGAGAATCCAAAAGTGTTTATATCTTATAGTCACGAGAGTGCTGATTTTGAAGAAAAGGTTCTGGAATTTTCTAATAGACTCCGTTCAGAAGGCATTGATGCAAGTATCGACCTTTATGAAGAAGCACCTTCTGAGGGTTGGCCTCGCTGGATGGAAAACCAGATCCGAGAAGCCGACTATGTTTTGGTGCTGTGCAGCAAGTCTTACTACGATAAATTTTACTCCGACAAAAAAGGTAAAGGCGTGACCTGGGAAGTAAGCATTGTCTATCAGATGTTGTATGATAGCTTTGCTGACACAAAGAAGTTCATTCCGGTCTTTTTCAACGAGGGCGACAGCGATTACATCCCTACTCCTCTTAAGCCCTTTACATACTACAGCATCGGAACCCAAGCTGGATATGAAAAACTGTATTGGCGTTTGCGTGGAGTAACAAAGACGCAGAAGCCGCCGCTGGGTAAACTTCGAGCAATGCCGGTCAAGGAAAGAAAGACCATGTTCTTTTCATCCCCCATTGATTTAGATAAATGGAATCGTGCTGGGTGAAAAGGAATGCTCTACCTGTTCCAGCCGGGATACTGTCCGGTTCTTGGATTGCTATTCGACAATTATGAGGTTGCGAAAAGTATATTCTCTGCCTGGAAAAAGATGTGTCATGGTGAAAGCGCAGACAGCTTTCTGAAGCTGGACTATGTTGTTCCGCCGTTTCCTAAGGATTGCTGGGTCTATTCAGAAGCAGACAGAAACTTTGGCAAAGGTTACTTCGTTCACTTAGGCCCAAACGTGGACAAGGCGATCAGCAGAGCGGAAGAAAGCGGTATTAAGCTGGAGGAATTGTTCCTTGCTTCAATCACCCGCTATCAGTGGATGGATGAAGTACATGGTACGGCAAATCGAGATATGTTCAAAAAACTGATTGATCAGGGTGTGCCGTATTTGCTCATGCCCATTGGTATTCGGAATCCGAAAAAGCCGATCATCGAAGAAAACTTGATTATTGATTTTGAATATGCAATCGAAATGAACGAGGTTACATTTACTCCAGGAACAGCAATTAAAGAAGATAATATGTGCAAAGCTGTTCTGAACAAGCCGGAAAGAGTGTAAGCGTTTCGTGTGCATGAGATACTGCTTTTATTCTCGACAGAAAGGAATGGTGAACTACATGGCTGTCAGCTACAAAAGACTTTGGAAACTGCTGATTGACAAAGATATGAAGAAAAAGGATTTGGCTGAGTTGGCAAATCTCAGCACCTATACGATCAACAAACTTAACCGTGGCGACAATGTGAACTCAGATACACTTGCAAAAATCTGTTGTGCATTGGGCTGTACGTTTGACGATATTATGGAAGTTGTTCCCGATGAAACTAAGAAAGGAGTAAGCGTCGATGCCTAATTTATCTCAAATTAAGAGAGAACGCATGATGGCGTTTCTCCAGAAAATCAAAGACGAGCATCGTGACGATGATGAAATGCTGATTGCCCTGGGCGAGATTGAGAGCGAACTCAATGCAAAAAAGTATGGTCTTGTCTGGGAACAGCACGAAGAAGCCGTTGATGTTATGATGCAGGACAATATTCTTGTGTTCACGGAGGTTGCAGAAAAAGAAATCATTGAAGCTCCTGGCGATGGATTTAACTTCATTCTTGAGGGTGACAATCTTCACTCCCTTCGTTTACTGGAAAAAACACATAAAGGCAAAATTGATGTGATTTACATTGATCCTCCCTACAACACAGGAAATAAAGATTTTCGTTACGACGATAAATACGTCATAGCAAGTGGTTATCGTTTATTGCGGCAAGATTGCAATACGCATATAGGTTGTTGAGTGAAACTGGCAGCATTCTAATTAGTATCAATGACATTGAATATGTTCAATTAAAGCTCTTGTGTGATGATCTGTTTGGTGAGCAGAAATATATTGGTACATTCATTTGGAAAAGCAGGCAGAATAAAGATAACAGAAACATCACAGGCTGCAGCCGGTTTTTACATTAGTATTATGGAATAGGAGGTCTTCAGTGAATCAGGTATTTCGGGAAGAAAAAAAATTTCTAATTTCAGTAGAAGAATTTTTGAAAAAAAGTCACCAGCTGGATCAGGTGCTTTTGCAGGATAAACATAACGGCACCCATGGATATATGATACGTTCGTTATACTTTGATACCGTGTATGATGGAGATTATTTTGATAAGCTGGCAGGTATTGAGACCAGACGAAAGATTCGCCTTCGATGTTATGATCCGGACAATGATTTTGCTGTTCTTGAGATGAAGCAGAAACAAGGGAGCAGTCAGCTGAAGCGGTCTTTGCGGATATCCAGAGAGGATGCCAGACGGATGATCGACGGTGATTATTCTCCGTTGTTGAAATATCCGGAAAAGTTTGCTCTGGAATGTTACGGATTGATGCAGTGCAAATGTTATCGGCCGAAAACCATTGTACAGTATAACAGGAAAGCATATATTGCAAAAGAAAACAAAATAAGGATTACTTTTGATAATAATATTGTAGCTACAGAGAGTTGTTTTGATTTATTTTCCCCGCATCTGAACATGAATCCGGTTCTGGATAAATTTGATGTGGTGCTGGAAGTAAAGTTTAACGGTTTTCTGCTGGAATATATCAGACGGATGATCAACAGTATCGATAAAAGTGAATTGTCTGTAAGTAAATACTGCCTGGCAAGACAAAATGGATACCAGACAAGATTATAAAGTAGGGGACACTATGAGAGAACAAATTTACAATCTATTTGTAAATCAGTCGGATATGACATGGGGACAGGTTCTGATGAATCTCTGCGCTGCGGCCTTATTGGGGTTTTTAATTTTTATTTCTTATGCCATATCTCACAGAGGAACGATTTACAGTAAGAAGTTTAACGTATCTTTGGTAGCGCTTACGGTGCTTACCGGTACAGTTATGACGGTGATCGGCAACAATATCGCACTTTCTCTTGGTATGGTAGGTGCATTGTCCATCGTGCGTTTCCGTACTGCAATCAAAGATTCCAGAGACACCGTATACATATTCTGGACAATTATTGCAGGTATCTGCTGCGGTGTTGGAGATTACATGGTAGCAGCAATCGGAAGTACGGTTACCTTTCTCGTTTTATTACTTTTGGGATGTATTAAAAGTGATAACCGTATGCTTTTGATCATCCGTGCAGGAAGATCAAAGCAGAATGCAATTCAGGCCCAGGTCTTTAAAATGTTTAAAAACAAGGCGGTTCTTCGGGTGCGCAACACCAGTGAATCACATGTAGAATTTATCTATGAGATTACACAGAAAACTTTAAAAGAGACAGAAAAAAGGGAAAACAACGTGTGTGATGCGATCTATGCTCTGGGTGAAATAGAATACGTCAATGTAGTCATGCAGAATGATGAGGTATCTAACTAAGGAATCTGTATAGCGGCACACACAACAACATAGGTTAAGGAGGAAACAGAAGTGAAATATAAGCTCTGGGGAATAAGTGCCTGCGTGGTTGTGATCTGTCTGTGTCTTGTGATTCCTGCGCTGATCAGAGATAAAAGTGAGAATCGTTATCATCAGCATTTGGAGGCATTATCGAAGGAGCCGTGCAGCCACGGAGATGAGATTTTTTGTACCCATCTGCCACTGGTGCTCATTGATACAGGTGGTGTGGAAATCCCTGGAAGGTCTATTCGAAAAACAGAAGATGGCCAGATGGTGTACACTACTGCAGAAGACGGTTCTACAGAAATTCCAGGATATATCACGATCATTGATGATGAAACAAAAAATAATCATGTGGATGATACTCCTTCTGTGAGCAGCAATATGATGATTCATGTGAGAGGGCGATCATCCAGACATTTTGACAAGCCCAATTATGGAGTGACTTTGATTGATGAAAATGGCAAAAATAATCCCCAAAGTGTCATGGGGATGGATGCCCACCATGAATGGGTGCTGCATGGTCCGTTCCTTGATAAGACGCTGATCAGAAATTATATGTGGTATAATATTGCCGGAGAAATTATGGATTATGCTCCCAATGTGCGTTTCTGTGAAGTGATGGTCAACGGAGAATACCAGGGCGTTTATCTGATGACAGAGAAAATAACTGCCGGAAAAGATGGGGCAAGACTTAATCTGGAAGTGAACAGAAAAGACAATACATTTACGGGTTATCTGCTTCGGGTGGATCAGGGAAGCAAGAACGAGATGAAGAATATCAACAACTTTTCTACATACTCTATGAGATTGGCTGCGGAACAGATCTTTAATATTGAATATCCGGGTATGGCAAACCTGACACCGGAATTAAAAGAAGCAATTACCCAGGATGTTTCTGCATTTGAGAAAGCACTGTATTCTTATGATTATGATAATAAAAAATATGGTTATTACAAAAGAATCGATGTAGAGTCTTTTGTGGATTATTTCCTGATCAATGAGTTGACCTGTAATGTGGATGCGGGGGCTTTGTCTACTTATGTATATAAAGACATAGATGGTCTCTTTCGTATGTGTGTCTGGGATTATAATAATTCCTGTGACATGTATCAGGAGGGAGATGTGCACACCAGAAGTTTTTTCCTGTACAATACCTTCTGGTACTATATGCTGACAAAGGATGAGGACTTCACGGAACAGATCATTAAGCGTTATCGGAAATTACAAAACACTGTTTTCAGTGAGGAATTTCTGTATGCATATATTGATGATGTGGTGGAATATCTGGGGGATGCTGTCGACCGCAATTTCGAAAAGTGGGGATATACATTTGATGAAGAATTTCGTTTGCTTAATGCAGAAGATAGAGAAATCCATTCTTATGATGAGGCAATCGAACAGCTGAAAAGATTTTTGCATATTCGTATATCGTGGCTGGATAGCAATATCGAGACCCTCAGACAATATTCCGTGGAATCAAAGGTTAAGAAATATAATGAAACTGTGAATTGACAGGAAGTGCTTATGAAAAAATTTGTTATTATCATTACTGCGCTTGTTGCCATGTATATTGGCTGGAATTTTGCTTATTACAAAATGGGATTTTATATTGATTTCCATCCGGATCAGCCGGTAACAACGTTTGTGAAAACGGAAGGTGACAGCATTTATCTGAATAAAGGGTCAGGCTATGAGAAATTTGAGATCAAAGGGGTCAATATGGGCTCCTCACAACCGGGAAAATGGTCTACAGATTTTGCTATTGATAAAGAAACATATATGAGATGGTTTCAATATATACAGGAGATGGGTGCGAATACCATACGTGTCTATATGATTCAGGCAGAAGATTTTTATGAAGCATTTTATGAATATAACTCTGCCAGGGAAAATCCGCTCTATCTGATCCAGGGTGTCTGGGTGAATGACTATGTGAATAATTCATACAGGGATGCGTATCAGGATGATATTTATAAACAGTTCCTGGAAGACTGCAAAGTAATGATTGATGTGATCCATGGCGAAAGAAAGATATCATTGGGACGAGCGGCAAGTATGGGATCCGGAAGTTTTCGGTATGATGTTTCTCCGTGGGTGATCGGCTATATCTTTGGTATCGACTGGGACGACGGACTGGTATCCTATACAAATGAGAAATATAAAAATAATGACAAGTATTGCTCTTTTTCAGGAGAATATTTGTATACGACAGAAGAAGGGACTGCTTTTGAGGCGATGCTTGCCCGTGTAGGAAATGAGACAATTGCTTATGAAAGCAAACGATATAAACAGCAGAGGGTTTTTGCATTTTCCAATTGGCCGATTACGGATCCCTTTGGTTATTCTGAAAAAATATCAGAATTTTTCTACAAAGGAACAGATATTGATGTAGAGCATATTAAATCTACAGATAAAGTGATTGCGGGACAATTTGCATCTTACCATGTATTTACGTATTTCCCGAATTATTTCGGATATATTGATGATCTGTCTCCTTATGGCATCGAAGATAAGCAAAAATATATGGAAGAAGACGGAAGTTTTAACAGTTACTATGCATATCTCTCTGCGCTTCAGCAGCATCATGAAATGCCGGTGGTGATCGCTGAATTTGGTGTTCCGACAGGAAGAGGCATCGCACAGATAGACAGTAATACAGGAAGAAACCAGGGTTATATGTCTGAGCGTGAACAGGGACTGGCTTTGCTGCAATGTTATGAAGATATTATGGCAGCAGGATGTGCGGGAAGTATTGTCTATTCATGGCAGGATGAGTGGATCAAACGTTCATGGAATACATTGCATCAGATTGATATGAAAAGATCCCCTTACTGGTCGGATGCTCAGACCTGCGAGCGGCACTTTGGCTTTCTGGCATTTGACCCGGGAGAACAGCAATCTGTGTGCTATGTGGATGGTGATGTCTCTGAATGGAGAGAAGAAGATGTGGTGGCAGAAAGCGACAGTATGACGCTGGCTATGAAATATGATGAAGGATATGTCTATTTTTGGATACATAAAAATGGACTGGAGTTTGAGGAAGACTGTATGATAATCCCGATCGATTCTACTCCGAAAACAGGGAGCAGTTATTGTGAAAATTATGATGTAATGTTTGACCGTGGGGTGGATTTCCTAGTGGTTATCAATGGTAAAAATAACAGCCGGGTAGTGGTGCAGGAAAGATATGAAGCACTTCGATCCACTTATGCAGAGGAAGTTTATAATTTTAATACCTATGCACAGGAGTATATACCTGATGCAAACTCTCCTGAATTTGTAAATATAGACTTGCTGCTGTCCATGGGACTGCCTGTAGAAGATCTATATCGTGCAAAAGAAGCTACAACCTTTGAAACGGGAAAACTGACCTTCGGAAATGCGAATCCGGAAGCGGAGAATTTTAATTCTCTGGCGGATTTTATCTGCAGAGGTGACGATATCGAAGTAAAGATTCCCTGGCAGCTCCTTAATTTCGCAGATCCGTCACGTATGGAAATACTGGATGATTACTATGACGGGAATTATGGTGTAGATTACATGAATATTGACCAGATGTATGTTGGGATAGGTGATACATCTCTGGAAGGCAGAATGTATTTGTCTGAAGTAGAATTGAAGGGATGGAAAGACAAAGTCACTTATCATGAACGGCTGAAACATTCCTATTATGTTGTCCAGGAACACTGGAATGCAAGTAAACAGTAATAAAGTAATTGTGTGAAAGGCAGCTGAGGCAGATGAATGTAGAAACTTTGATATTTGCATATCTGTCCATATGTGTCAGTATGATTTTGTTTAACATTGCCTGTATTTTTGTTTTTGAAGCCAAAGACCGGCAGCTGCAGAAGAGAAGCCGGAAAATGGAGCATGCAGTGGAAGAACAGTTTTATCAGGTGGAAAAGGGAGAACCTGTCAGCAACAGCCATACAGACTACCTTAGTTGGAAATTAAGGAAAATTTCGCATTTAATGGCATTTGATGAAACTATGGAACGTCTCCGACAAGTCAACCCGGATGTGACAGATACCTATCTGAAAGAAGTCTGTTCTGTGTTTATTTATCTGATGGAGAGCTACAGCAAAAAAAGTGAACTTAAGGCAGCATATTTTCCTTATATTATTTACAAATATGGAATAATGAGAAATAACAGCGAAACGTCCATGAACAGGCAATTGCTTGATATGGTCAGGTCTCAAAACTTGTATTGCCGGGAAAATGCGCTGAAAGCATTGTATAGTATAGGTGATGTAGATGCAGTCATGGAGGCTCTTCATATACTTGACCGGGAGGAGGTCTACCACAATCCAAAACTGCTGTCGGATGGGCTGCTGTTATTTGCAGGCAGTCATAGCCGATTGTGTGAACAAATCTGGGATAAATTCGACAGCTTTTCTGTGGATATGCGTGTAACACTGCTTAATTATATGCGTTTTCAATCTGGTGAGCACGGTGTTCCTATGCTCAGACTTCTAAGCGATAAAAAACAAAATGCGGAAATCCAGTATGCCTGTATTCGGTATTTTGGAAAATATCCTGCCCCCGAAGCATATCCGATTCTTCTGGATTTTGTAGAACATGAACAGGAACGATCCTGGGAATATGCAGCAATTGCAGCGACTGCGCTGGCATCTTACCAGGGAGAAAAAACCGTGCAGGTGCTAAAGAGGCTGCTATCAAGCAGAAACTGGTATGTACGGCTCAATGCTGCAAAAAGTCTGGAAGACCTGGGTCTGGGGTATGTGGAACTGATTGACATTTTTGAGGGTGGTGACAGGTATGCATCAGAGATACTTCGTTACTGCATGGACATGAAAAAAGCCAGAGAAAAGGGGGTGAATCAGACATGACGGACGGAATTATGGATGCCATTAAAGTATTTCTGGATGGAGTGGGTATTTTTTTCGTAATCTATCTGGTGGGATATTCTACATTCCTGTTTCTTTCGGTGGTGGTAGGGTCGTCTACCTTATATCGCAAAAAACAGCAGGAACGAATGAAAAATACGTTGATGCAGGATTATTATATCCCTGTAACGATTGTTGTTCCGGCGTACAATGAAGAAGTTACGGTGGTGGAGACGGTAAAGTCTTTGCTGGCACTTGATTACAGGCTTTATGAGATTATAGTGGTGGATGACGGCTCTAAAGACAATACTTCCAAGGTATTGATTGATGCGTTTCAGATGCAGTTTATCAGGCGTCCGATTCGATATCAGCTGCAGTGTCAGCCTGTAGAATTTGTATACGAGTCCATGACCCAGAAAGTACCGGTGACGTTGATCCGTAAGAAAAATGGCGGCAAGGCCGATGCGCTGAATATGGGGATCAATGCGTCCAATTATCCGTATTTTATCTGTATGGATGCGGATTCGGTACTTCAGTATGATTCATTGAGTAAAATCGTCCGTCCGGTGCTGGAGCAGGGAAATGTGGTGGCAGTAGGAGGAACTGTTCGTCCTTCCAATAATGTAGAGCTGAAAAAGGGAAGAGTAATAAAATACAGGCTGCCGAAAAATCTGCTGGCCTGTATGCAGGTGCTGGAGTATGACCGTTCCTTTCTTGCCTCCCGGATACTGTTCGATAAGTTTAATGGTTCACTGATCATATCCGGGGCATTCGGTTTGTTTCGGAAAGATGTTGTGATCTGTGCCGGAGGATATGACCGAACGACTATGGGGGAAGATATGGAACTTGTGGTGAAGCTTCATGAATACTGTGTCATGAATGATATGCCATATGTCATTCGATATGCCACAGACGCCATATGCTGGACCCAGGCACCAGAGCGGCTGGGAGATTTGTGCAAACAGCGGAAACGGTGGCACCTGGGATTGTTTCAGAGTATGTGGAGACACAGGCGCATGTTTACAAACCCAAAGTTTGGCGCAGTAAGCCTGATTTCTTATACATACTTTCTGTTTTATGAACTTCTTTCTCCTTTTATTGAAGTGTTTGGAGTTCTGACGATGATACTGGCTTACTGGCTGAAACTGATCAATATTCCGTTTATGCTATTATTTTTCCTGATTTATGCATTGTTTGGTTCTATCTTGTCTCTGACCGCATTTTTTGCGAGAATTCACACGATCGATCTCAAAATTACAGCCAGAGATGTTATGAAAGCAGTATTTCTTTGCTTTTTTGAAATTACCTTTCTGCGATTTGTCATGGCATTTGTGAGAAGCACTGCTTTTATTGGATATAAAAAGAAGAAACTCCAGTGGGGGCGGATTGAAAGAAAAAAAATCGATTTATCTTGAAGGTGCGCCGAGGCGTACTTGAATAAAAAAGGAGATATCAGCAGTGAAACAAAGATTCCTGAGAAAAATGATTGCAGTGGTGGGCTGCATCTGGATGGCATTACTGGGAACGAATATGGATGTGGCTGCGCAGGTTACGGCAACAGAAGAAGTGACAGGTCCTGCAGACTGCATTTATGTGGCAGGGAATCCGGATTTGTTTCCCGTGGAATACTATAGCGAAGAAAGTAAAATGTATGAAGGCGTGATGCCAGAAATTTTTGAAATTATTTCAGAAAAAACAGACAGAGATTTTGTCTATGTGAGTGCCGGTAAGAAAAATCAACAGAAGGAACTGGCGAAAAACCTGCAGGTAGAATTGGTGTCCGCATATATGCCGGAAGAGATCAAGGATTTGGAGAATGAAACCTTGCTTCAGATCAAAACAACGGATGGAAAGACAAGAGACATCTGTATTGGTTTTACAAAAATTGCTTCACCGAAAATGAAAGAGCAGATCACAGAGGCAATCAGAGAGATTGATGCTCAGGAGATAGCCGGTATCACTATTACCTATGTGATGGGGCATGGAAAAAAGGTGAGATTGTCTCCGGCTTTAATTGGTATTACGGTGGTATCAATCATACTCTGCATGCTGTTTCTTTTTTATGAAATCCGGCAGAGGAAACGTATCAGGCAGTCGGAGCAGGAGCAGATGAATGATTCACTGACTGGGATTGGAAATGGGGATTATCTGACGTATTTTTATAATAATTATATCGCTTCACAGGCGGCAGGATTATATTATATGGTCTACCTGGGAATGAATATTGATCATATTCGAAAGTATCAGGGAGAGCAGGAGGCAGAAGAAGTACAGCGTTATACGGCATTGGTTTTGTTCCAGAGTGAATCGGAAGGGGAAGTATCTGTCCGTTTGGGAGACGGTACCTTTGCAATGCTGTTTCAAAGAGGCAGTGAGGAAGATGCGCAGGAGCATATCGACCGAATTATGAAGGAACTGGAACAGTATTGCATCAAGTTTCAGAAAGACTACAAATTCGATATCCATGCAGGGGTGTATTACCTTGGAAAAGACAAGGGGGAATGTGAATCGGCAGTTTTCAGTGCCAAACAGGGATATCTGTATGCGTGTATTCATCATCTTCCTTATTCCTTCAGCAATGAAAAAATGTTGGACCATGCTGAAAAGATACCCAAATTGCAGCTGGAAGTCCAGGATGCAGTCAAGAAAAAAGAAATTCAGCCTTATCTCCAGTTTATCGTAAATAAAGAAACAAAGGAGGTTTGCGGAGCAGAAATGTTATCCCGCTGGCAGCATCCAAGAGAAGGGCTTTTGTCTCCGGGGAAGTATATAGGTATTATGCACCAGAGCGGTGTAATTGAACAGTTGGACTACTATATGATTGAAGAGGGATGCCGTCTTCTGGAAGAATGGAAAAAGCAAGGGTATGGGCACTGGCATGTTGCCTGTAATCTGACCAGGGCAACCATTACACAACCGGAATTCCTGAAAAAATTTTCAAATATTATTGAGAAATATCAGATTGACAGGAGTCTTCTCTGGATAGAGATTACAGAAGATTCTCTGGGTGAGAACAATGCCCTGATCAGAGAGAATGCCTTGGCCTGCAGGAAAAAAGGGGTTCGGATCGTTCTGGATGATTTTGGAAGCGGGTATACTTCGTTAAGCGATTTATGTGACTTTACAGTAGACTGTGTGAAAATTGACAGACATATCATACAGAAAAGTGTTGAGCCGACAGGAAAAAAACTGCTGAAGGGAATTTGTCGGCTGGCACATGAGATGGATATAAAGGTATTGTGTGAGGGTGTGGAAACGGAAGAAGAGAATGCCGCAATGGAAGACATTGAATGTGAATATATTCAGGGATTCTATTACTCTCGGGTATATCCCAAGGAATATGCGATGGAATCATTGAACTTAGAAAATATATGAATTATATCAAAACTCCCTTGAAAAAATTGATAGTTTGCGTTAAAACTCCCTTGAAAAAGTTTGGATACCATCGGGGACGGAGAAAAATGGCATTTTTTCTGTCCCTGCAGTTTTTGTTGCTGTTCAGACCTCTTTTTCGCTTGTAATGCATCGATTTTGTAAGAAATAGCTTTTTCCGATGCCCAAATCTATCATTTTTGCCTTATTATGCATCGATTTTGTAAAAAACATCCTTTTCCGATGCTCCAATCTACCTTTTTGCCTTATTTATACATCGATTAATAGAATCAATGAAAAAAAGAGCGGTAATTCGGGATTTATCGAGTTTCCGAGACCGCTCATCTGTTTTAAGGGAGGAGATTAGAAAAGACACCATTGAAAAGATATCAGAAAAATAGTATTATGACGATTTCATTAATAATTTGTGATATGAAGAGACACGGTTTTTGAGGGACATCCAGCAGTTTGACCGGAGAACAGACGGAGTTCCGGGACGAACTGTGGGGCGGTTTGGTCGATTACATCCGCATCGATGAGAAAAGTAGCACGGTAGTCTTCCGGGGTGGGATAGAGATTACTATTTAATATGTAGAAACACGATTTGATAGGGGCATCTGGCAGTTTTGCTGGGTGCCTCTTTTTTCGTTCTTAAGAACTAATTATTGTTCATGGATTGATTTTCTGTTCATAGCTTGATTTTTTGCTATTGATTTTGTATAACATATATGTTATGATAGTCGAAATGTCATTATATAATGAGTTGGATAGGATTGTTGGTATGAAGACATCAGAAATTATTAACAGTATCTGCTCTCAATTGGGAATTGCAAAGGCTGAATTGGCAAAGCGTATGGGGATATACCCATCTTCTTTGTATAGAAAGCTATCCAGAGAGAGTATGACTTTTGAAGAGCTTCAGAAAAGCCTTGATGCTTTAGGTGTCTCGATGGAACTGCAATTTCAATACCCGGATGGGCGTAGCTTTAGTTCCCGGGAGAACCATGAGCAAATTGTGGAAAGAATGGGCGTTCTGGAAAAGATGCTGGAAGCAGACAGCAAGGTTGATGAGTTCCGCAAAAAGTCGTTAAGGGAGCTGCGAACGGAACTGAACAGTGCAGTTGGTTATGCAGAGCTTTGCCGGAGACATGGCGCCCAGATGGATTCGTATTTGGATAAACTCAGCGTGGTTCATGGTAATATGGACAGAACCATTTCCTTTGCGCTTGGGGAGTCATTCAGTGACGAATCTGATGAGATCAATTCCACACAAGTTGAGGAATTGCAGGGGAAACGGGTTCTTCTTGTGGATGACAATGAGCTGAATCGTGAGATTCTTGAGGAAGTGCTTTTGGACCACGGGCTGCTTTTTGAAGAAGCTGATAACGGAAGTAAAGCAGTTGCGGCGGTGAAAGAACATGAGCCGGGGTATTATCAATTCATATTGATGGATATTGAAATGCCGGAGATGGATGGTTACGAGGCAACACTAAAAATACGGAAACTTCCAAATCGAATTCGGGCAAACACACCAATCATTGCTTTTACCGCAAATGCAGTTTCTGAAAACCGTGACAGAGCGTTTGCTGTGGGCATGGATGATTTTCTTGTGAAACCCGTGAAAACGACACGTCTGCTTTCTTGTTTGAATAAGTTGCTGTAATGGTGTGATGCAAACTATTAAAAGCAATTACAACTGTTAACGAAGGTTGTTTTTGATTAATTACCAATGGAGGAAAGAAAAATGGTATTTAGAAAAAAGATTGGTGCAGGAATACTGGCTATGACTATGCTGATGAGTTGTCTCGCAGGCTGCTCCTCAAATTCCACGGATAAGGTACAAACTGTCGGAGAAGAAAAGAAGGAGCAGGTTACTTTGACCTTCTTTGGAAACAAAGCGGATGAAAGCAATGTTCATGTTATTGAAAGCATTATGAGTTCTTTCATGAAGGACCATCCCAACATTGTCATCACTTACGAGTCTATCAAAGGTACTGACTACTATGATACGCTGAATAAGCGTATGGAAAACGGCACCGGAGATGACATTTTCATGGTAAACCATGATACGATGCTTGAACTTCATGCAAAGGGACAGGTAGCTGAACTGACGGGCTTATCCACCATTGACAGCTATACAGAGGATCAGAAGAACCAGTTTGTATCTGAAGACGGTATCTTCTGGCTTCCGACTACAGTATCTTCTTTCGGCTTATATTGCAATATGGATATGTTGAAAGAACACAATCAGAGTGTTCCTACAAACATTGTGGAGTTTGAAACTGTTTGTGATTACTTCCTTGAAAAAGGTATTACCCCTATCGTTGCGAATAATGATATTTCATTGAAGACAATGGCTATCGGTGTCTCTTACTTTGACGAGTATCAGAACGGCACAGAAGGACAGCTGTTTACGGATCTGAATTCTGGAAAAGTTGGATTAGGCGAAAGCCTGGATGCCGGACTTACCGTTGTTGAAGAAATTATCCAGAAGGGATATGTAGATGCGGCAGTCGCAGCAGAAACCCAAAAGACTTCTGGCGATCTGGAAGCCTTTGCAAAAGGTGAGAATCCGTTCATGCTGACTGGTGCTTGGGCTTCTAATCGTGTTAAGAATGACTTTGGTGCAACATTTGCCTATGAAGTTCATCCGCTGCCTGTTTTGGATGATGGTGGTTTGATCGTCATTAACCCTGATGTGCGTCTATCTGTGAATTCTGATAGTGAGCATATCGAAGAAGCCAAACTGTTTGTGGAATACTTTACCCAGGCAGAAAACCTGCAGGCATTCTGTGATGACCAATGTTCCATCTCCCCGTTGAAGAACGGAAAGGAATCCTCTATAAAGGAGATTCATCCGGTTGTGGAGTGTTTTAAAGCAGGCCGAGTGGTCATTGGAACAGACGCAAGATTGAATCTTCCTATTTGGGATGTGACGAAGGACGCAAGCCAGTCTCTGCTGAATGGAAGCGACAAAGTAACTGTTATTGGTGAGATTGATAATAGTATTCAGGAATACATTGCTGAGAATTAATTTTGGGAGGCAACTATGGTGAAGAAAAATAGAAAGAGAACTGGATATTCGCTCATAGTTGCCTCCGGTCTTTTATTACTTGTTGGGGTACTTTTGTACGGTCTGTACTATGTGAATGATGTCAGAACAGAGTTGTGGGATAGCTCCCTGTCTACGATTATTGAGAATACTGACCGCGCTTCAGATATGGTGGCCGGAAAGATCAATGCAGAAAAACGCAGTTTACAGGTACAGGTTAATTCGCTGGAAAGTCTGGATTCTACAGACACGGACACCATCAGCTTTTTGTTGAATGGTTTCGATTCAAAGGAGTATTCGACCACGCTGCTTTTGGGATCAGCCACCTATCCGGCAAAGAACAGTTACAACAAGGAACTTCCAGAAAAGGATGACACAACAATAAATATTGTGGCTCCTTTCCTAAGCGATAACAGCGGTAAGCGTGTTATCGCACTAACGAAAACGATGACATTCCAGGATGGTGTCACCGGATGCATGATCAGAGAAATCCCTGTTAATGATTTAAACGATGCCTTTACCGTATCCTTTTTCCAAGATCGCGGTCACTCATACATGATTGATGGAAAGGGAGATATCCTATTTCGATCCGTAACTACGAGCGGAAACAAAACTTCTCACAATTTGTTTGTAATTTTTGAGAATGAAGCAGAGAATGAGCAATCCACAATCAATGAAGTGAAGAAACTGGTCGAAGAAGGCAGATCCGGCTGGACACTACTCAAATATAACGGGCTGGATAAGCTGTACTATTTTTCGCCCATTGAGTCGACACAGTGGCTTTTGGTATCTGTTGTCCAGAAGGATATTATCACCGAACAGACGCAGAATATACTTGGTCAGACTTTTATTCTTTCGGGAATCATCTTTTTGGGCTTTTTATTCCTGATTGGGATGCTTTTAATCAGAGAACACCAGAATCAAAAGAGAATCGAACAGGAAAACATTCTCGAAAAGCAAATGATTATCGCATCGAATTCCGAAGTGAAGACAGTAGTCTTAGGTGTTGATCTGGATGCAGACTCCTACAAGGTTATTTCCCAGGTTCAGCATGAGGGCTACACGCTTGCGCAGGCTCCAACTTTTTCAGAACTCATTGACTCCTTTGCTGAAATCATTGATATGGAATATCGGGAAGAATACAGGGCTTGTTTTGGTGTTTCAAATCTGAAGAAACTGGCAAGGAAAGAACACAGGTATGAGTACCGAGAATTCTCTATTATGCTTAACGGAGAAAAACACTGGATCGCCGCAGAAGCGGTAATGGTAAATGATGAAAACAACCAGAACAGGCTCGTATACTCTTCAAGAGTAATCGATGCAGCAAAAAAGGAAGAAGAGGAAAGGCGAAAAACCCTTCAGGATGCTTTGGATATGGCTGAACAGGCTACCAAAGCAAAATCGGTATTTTTGAGCAATATGTCTCATGATATCCGAACACCTATGAATGCAATCATCGGTTTTGCTACGCTGGCATCCGCAAATACATCAAACGAAGATAAAATCAAAGATTATCTTTCCAAGATTCTGTCCTCCAGTAATCATTTGCTTTCTCTCATCAATGATATCCTGGATATGAGCCGAATCGAAAGCGGTAAAATCAACCTGGAGGAGACGGAAGCTAACCTGCCGGATATCCTTCATGATATCAAGACCATCATCAGCGGTCAGATTCATGCCAAGCAATTGGAACTTTACATGGATGTCATGGATGTAACCGATGAGGATGTATTCTGTGACAAGACCCGCCTGAATCAGGTTCTGTTGAATTTGCTGTCTAATGCCATCAAGTTTACGCCCGCCGGAGGCACGGTGTCTGTCCGGGTAGCCCAACTTACCGGGGCGTCGGAGGGCAAGGGGCTGTACGAAATTCGTGTGAAGGATACCGGTATCGGCATGAGCAAGGAATTTGCCAAAAAAATATTCGAGCCGTTTGAGCGTGAACGCACCTCCACCGTCAGCAAGATTCAGGGCACCGGTCTGGGTATGGCCATTTCAAAAAATATCGTGGACATGATGGGCGGAACCATTGAGGTGAAAACGGAACAGGGCAAGGGCACAGAGTTTGTCATTCAGCTGGTGCTGAAGCTTCAGTCAGAACGCCGTAACATCGAGAAAATCCCTGAACTGGATGGTATGAAAGCATTGGTGGTAGATGATGACTATAATACATGCGATAGCGTCACAAAGATGCTCTCCCAGGTGGGTATGCGTTCCGATTGGACCCTTTCCGGCAAGGAAGCGGTGCTGCGGGCAAAGAACGCTTTCGAGCGGGATGACGCCTTCCATGCCTACATCATCGACTGGTGGCTGCCGGACATGAATGGTATAGAGGTGACCAGGCAGATTCGCCGTCTTGGAGATGATACGCCTGTTATCATACTTACTGCTTATGATGTTTCTGATATTGAGGCAGAAGCAATCGAAGCGGGTGTGACCGCCTTCTGCTCAAAGCCGATGTTTATGTCTGATTTAAGAGAAGCATTGACGAAAGCAATCGGTGGTTCAAAGGAACAGGATGATAGTATCCTGCCCATGCTGGATGAAGTGGCAGACTTTAAGGGAAAGCGCTTGCTTTTAGTGGAAGATAATATTCTCAACCAGGAAATTGCGCAGGAAATCCTTTGCGAATACGGCTTTTTGATTGACACGGCGGATAATGGCTTAGTAGCGGTGGAAAAGGTCACCGCATCCAAACCCGGTCATTATGATGCAATCTTGATGGATATTCAAATGCCTGTCATGAACGGTCATGAAGCTGCAAAGCATATTCGCGGTCTTGCTGAACCGGCTCTGGCCAATATCCCGATTTTGGCAATGACAGCGAATGCATTTGACGAAGATCGCAAGGTGGCGCTTGAATGTGGAATGAATGGTTTCCTGTCAAAACCGATTGAGATTGACCAGGTTATACAGATGCTGCAGGAATTATTTATGACAAGGTAAGTGAAACAGACAAGGATGAAAGACACAAACTGTACACGATCCTTCTACTTTTTGAAAAGGAAATAGATCATGGATAAAAGAATAGTCAGGAATACAACCTGGAGAAAAAGAATCGTGACCGGGATATTGTGCCTTGTTGTGTTCATGACAATGCTTCTTCCCGCCACAGTATATGCGTCAGAGGCTGAAACCAAAACGATCCGCGTCGGTTATTTTGCTTTTCCGGGGTATCACGAGGTCTACCAGGACGAGGATGGAACCCATGGAAGAGGGTACGGATTCGATTTTCTTCAGCTTCTTCGTAAATACACAAATCTGAACTACCAATATATCGGCTACGAAAACAGCTGGCAGGAAATGCAAGAGATGCTGCGCTCTGGTGAAATTGACATGGTGACCTCCGCAAGAAAAACCAGTCAAAGAGAAAAGGAATTTGCCTTTTCTACTTCCATTGGCACTAGCAATGCGGAGTTGTGTGTCCGTTCGGGAGACAACCGCTTTGTTCTGAATGATTACAGCGGCTTTGACGGAATGACCATCGGCGTTCTGAGCGGCAACAGCCGCAATGGCGACTTGGCTGCATTGGCGCAGGAGAAGGGTTTTTCCTATCAGACAGTGGAGTATGCGGATGAATCGGAGTTGACTGAGGCTCTCCGGAACGGGGAGGTTGACGGAATTGTTGCCAGCAGCCTGCGAAAGCATGCGGACGAAAAAATCGTTGCACGGTTTGCCCTGGAAGAATTCTATTGTATCGTTCGGAAAGAGGATGCCGATTTGTTGGAGGAGATCAACAGGGGCATCGAGCAGATGGATCAAAACGAGGGAGACTGGAGAAACAAACTCTTTTATAAATACACCACCAACAACTTAGGCAGTGAACTCACCTTTACTCCGGAAGAGCAGGCATATATCCGCGCTGTCCAATCCGGTGAAAAAAGCATTACTGCCTGTGCCCAGCCGGACAGAGACCCTTACTCCTATGTGAAAAATGGGGAACTGGTGGGAATCATCCCGGATTACTTTGCTCATCTGATGGAGATGGCGGGGCTTCCCTATACCGTTATGGTTGCGGAAAACCGTGCGCAATACTACGACTGGGTGAATAACAATGAAGCTGATGTCTACATGGACATCAACCCGGAGAGAAGCACGCTGTTAAACGAAGACAGCGGTGTTTTCACAGACCCTTATATTCAGCTGACCATGTCTCGTGTGACAAAAAAAGACTTCTCCGGAGAAATCCAAACGGTTGCCGGTGCCTATAATCAGATGTATGACGGCATGGATGCCGATATCGCGAAAAATGTTCAGGTCATCGCCTTTGATTCTCGAATCGAGGCATTGCAGGCGGTCAAGGATGGAACCGTAGATGCCTGCTATGTTTATACCTATATGGCAGAAAAGTTCGTCAATCAGGATCCTGACGGAAATCTGATCTTTCATATCGTCAATATGCCCGCCTCTGAACTGTCTATTGCAATTCGGCCCACGACAGATCATGCACTCATCAGCATCCTGAGTAAATGCATGGAGGCAGATCAGTCTCATATTAAGGATGAACTTGTGGAAAAGTACACCCAGTACGTGCAGCCGGATGTTACTTTGGCGATGTTTGTCCGGAACAACCCCTGGTTTTTGGTTGCCTTGATCGCTGTCATTTTGGGTGTTGGAACGGTGATCGTTGTGATACTCGGAAGCAACCGAAGAATACGAAAGGTTGCGCAGGAACGCGCCGCCCTTGCAGCCAGTCTCAAGGAGAAGAACGCTTTGCTGGAAGGATCCGTACAGCAGGCCCAGAGTGCGAATATCGCAAAAACCACATTCCTGAACCATATGTCTCACGATATCCGAACGCCTATGAATGCCATCATTGGGTTTACCAATATCGCATTAAGACATCCTGCGGAACCGGAGGTGCGCAGCTGCCTTGAAAAAATCGGAGAGAGCTCCGAACATCTGCTGATGCTCATAAACGATGTGTTGGACATTAGCCGTATTGAGAGCGGTAAAACAAAATATACACCTGTTCCTGTGGATATTACCAAAGTGATCGATGCGGTTTTGGATATTACCAATGGCTTCCTCATTGATCGCAGTCTGTCCTTTACTGTCCACAGAGCAAAACTGGATACCCCCTATGTTCTGGCGGATGCTGTGCGAATCCGGGAGGTACTGGTGAATATCCTCAGCAACGCTGTGAAGTTTACCCCGGATGGAGGCAGTATCCGTTTTGGAACGGATTACCGCCCCGGTGCGGATGACCGTCATATTGTTGTCCGGTATCGCATCGCAGATACTGGCGTTGGAATGAGTGAGGAATTTCTGGAAAAGGTTTTTGATGACTTTGCACAGGAGGAAACTGGAGCCAGAACCCAGTACAAGGGCACTGGGCTGGGCATGGCTATTACGAAGCAGTATGTGGAGCTGATGGGCGGCGCCATCACGGTTGAGAGCAAAAAAGGAAGCGGCTCTGCCTTTACAGTGGAGCTTCCTATGGAACTGACCGACATGGAAAATTTTGTCCAGCAGGAGATACCGCAAAGGAAGGATAGCCTGTGTGGTATCCGGGTGCTTTTGGCGGAGGATAACGATCTCAATGCGGAAATCGCAGAAATACAATTGGAAGAGCTGGGAATGACAGTAACTCGGGCGGCAGACGGAAAACAGGCTGTGGGCCTTTTTGTGGATAGCCCGGCAGGTACTTTCGATGTGATCCTCATGGATATCATGATGCCGCAGATGAACGGCTATGAGGCCACTAAGGCTATCCGAAGGATACAAAATCGTCTGGATGCCCTTGCAATACCGATCATTGCCATGACAGCCAACGCCTTTGCCGAGGATGTTCAGGCTTCTCTGGATGCCGGAATGAATGGGCACTTATCAAAGCCCATTGTGATGGACGAGGTAATCAAAACCATTGCACGGAATTTGGACAGGTGAGTTGCGTTAGCGCATACATAGATGGAAGTATTTTCCTGGTTTAGGCTTGACAAGTGAATTATAATTATGAAGAAAGAGATATTGCTTCCCCAGCGCTGTAATATCTCTTTTTTCATGAAAGAAAAGACTACTCAGCATCTTTCCCCAAAATGAAGAGTAGCCTGATCCAATGCCCGGATGGAGGGGGGGCATTAGGGGGTGCAATCGTGGGAGTGTGTCAAATTGGGGGTTGCGATGAACATAGTCCCACGCAGTTTAATACAACTAAATATGCGCATAGCGGCATAGAAGGATGAAATGGGCTTTTTTTAGTATTTAGCGGTAGATTTTAGGTCGAATACCGCTGAACCTCTCCGGAGCAATGGGCGATGATGTGTAAGAATTGCATACCCTTTTAACGATAGCAGAGGGCTATCGTTATATTTTTTTATCGTTACAAGATAGAAGTTGACTTTGGCAGTCTTCAGAGTTTTAATACCACCAACAAAAATAAGGAGGTATCAGCTTGACTGCAAAACAGATCAATTCAGAGATTGAGTATCGTTTGGCAAAATTGGTGGCGCTTAATTTGCTTCAGCGGGAGACTGTCCGAAAACTCGGATAATCTAATCTGATGAGAAAAAGATTGATATGCTCTTGTGAGCATTCAATATAAATTAAAATTGCACATTGCTACGAAAATAAAACTCGTATCCAAGAACTGAACCTTGACAACAAATGTTTTCAACAATTATGAAAGCATCGCAAAAAAGCAGTCACGATATTGGCTGCCAATAGTGAAATATGAATGATACAAAGATGGACTAACCT
>JALFGN010000042.1 GCA_022777285.1 Blautia sp. | reverse complement strand
CATAACAAGGTGTCACGGTAAGACCTGTAATCAGGAATGACAAAAGTAAACCTCTACATGTTTTGTTTTTCATAATCTAAGCTCCTTTTCACTTACGGCCACAATTATAACACAAACATTAAGAAATTCCTAGTCTTTTTTACACTTTTCGTAACATCTACGTAATATTGTTAATGAAAATGGTAATGATTTTATGCATTTCGCCCGTGAATCCCAAGAAAAGCAGCCAGATTTCCCCGTTTCCCCTGGCTTGCCCGGTGGGAAAACAGGAAATCCGGATTGCAGCAGGTGCAGATACCCGGCATAAGAATCCGTTCTTTCTTTATCCCTGCCTCCTGAAAAACACAGACATTCGCCTCCCACAGGTTCAGCTGATACTTTCCGCCGCCTTTTTCCAAAAGCAAACGGCTGTGATATTCCTTTGCAAACTTTTCCTTAAACTGCAGTGCCACATCTTCACTGACTTCATAACAATCCTGGCAGATGGAAGGCCCCACCGCCGCATATAAGTCTGCCGGATCGGAACCAAACTCCTCTGTCATCTTCTCCACAGTCACTTTTCCGATCTTTCCGACCGTCCCGCGCCAGCCGGAATGGGAAAGACCGATGGCTTTTTTTACCGGGTCCACAAAGAACAGCGGCACACAGTCTGCATAAAAAGTAGCCAGCACCACATCCGGCTCATCGGTCACCAGTCCGTCTACATCCGTATAGCCCCGTTCCCGAAGGATGCCGCGGCCTCTGTCTTTGGCAGTCACCCGACGCACATTTACCGTATGGGTCTGATCGGAACAGACGATCTGATCCGGGGTAAATCCAATGGCCTGTCCGATTCTTCTATAATTTTCCATCACCGCATCCGGGTCGTCTCCCCGGGTAAAGCTCAGATTCATAGAAGAAAAGATGCCCTGGCTGACCCCTCCAAGCCTGGTAGAAAACCCATGTAAGATGCCGGGAAGAGCTTCAAAAGCCGGATAAGCCAGCCAGGTCACACCATCCTTCTCTCTGATCTGCATATGCGGCTGTTTCGGATTTTTCCATTTTATGTTCATGTATTTCTCTCCTTCAAAAACTTGTTCCTTCCATCTGAAACTCAAATGCGTTTTCCAGATGTTCCACACCGTCATCTCCCCGTACACCGATCACATCAAACCTGCAGGGCACACTCTGTTCATACCCGTTTCCGGCATAATACCAAAGAGCTGCCCTGGAAATTTTTCTCTGCTTCTGTAAAGAGACCGCCTCACCCGGTTCCCCGAAAGAACCCGTATGACGATATTTTACCTCCACAAAAACCAGCAGCTCATCCTTGCGGGCAATCAGATCAATCTCTCCCCAGGGACTTCTGTAATTTCTCTTTTGAATCACATATCCGGATTGTTCCAGATATTTGGCTGCAATCTCCTCATAATGCTTTCCTGTTGCACGGTTGTTTCCCATAGTTTCTTTGTTTCTCCTTATAAATTCCGGATAAACGTCGTTCTGTGAATGGGGGAAGGACCATACTTCCGGATGGCTTCCATATGGGCGGCCGAACCATATCCCTTATGGGAAGCAAATCCATACTCCGGCATGATTTTATCATACTCCTTCATCAGGCGGTCTCTGGTTACTTTGGCCAGGATACTGGCCGCAGCAATCGAAATACTTTTCGCATCCCCTTTGATAATCGGAACCTGCGGAATCTCCATCTGCGGAATGGTCACGGCATCATTCAAAAGAATCTGCGGCACAACAGAAAGCTTGGATACTGCTTCCCGCATGGCTTCATACGTAGCCTGAAGAATGTTGATTTCATCAATCCGCTGCGGACTTGCATAACCGATTCCCACTGCCACCGCCTGTTCCATAATCTTATCATACAGTTCTTCCCGCTTCTTCTCGGAAAGCTGCTTGGAATCATTGATATACAGAAGGTTACAGTCTTCTGGCAAAATCACGGCACCTGCCACGACCGGCCCTGCCAGAGGGCCTCTGCCTGCTTCATCAATGCCGCACACATACCCCAGATACTCATACTTGTGTTCATAAGCCTTCATATGCTCCGTACGGAGCATTTCCTCTTCCAGCTTTTTCTGCGCTGCTTTGGCCCGACTTACCAGATTACAGACACCCTTTCTTTCATCTTCCCGGTACTGCTCCAGAAAACCGGAAAAAGCCTCCAGCCGCGCTTCTGCCTGGATCGCCTGCAGCTCTGCTTTGATTTCCTGCACACTTTTCATGAATCTGCTTCCTGCCCTTCTGCCTGTTCCAGGGTGATCCGTCCGATCTTGCCATTTCGGAATTCTTCCAGCAAAATATTGGCAGCCTTTCCGTAATCCAGTTCCCTGCCCTTTTGCAGACAATTCCGGTTTCTGGCAATGCCTTCCAACATTGCCAGACGGTCTTCACTTTCTTCGATCTCATACCGGGCAGCCAGGATTCCCTCGTAATGGGTATGCAGACAACCCAGCAGTTCCAATGCCAGTTCTTCCAGATTCAGGATCTCATCCTTGATCGAACCTACCATAGCAAGCTTGGCGCCCACACTCTGATCCTCAAATTTCGGCCAGAGAATCCCCGGTGTATCCAGAAGTTCCACATTTTTGTTGATTCGGATCCACTGTTTTCCTTTGGTAACGCCAGGTTTATTTCCTGTTTTCGTACAGGCCTTTCCTGCAAATGCATTGATAAACGTAGATTTTCCTACATTAGGAATTCCCACTACCATCGCACGAACCGGACGATTTTTGATTCCTCTGCGTCTGTCCCTTTCGATCTTCTCCTTACAGGCTTCCATAATCACAGGAAGAATCCCCTTTACTCCTGCACCGGTTCGGGCATTGATCTTTGCCACATGAAACCCCTTCTCTGCAAAATACCGGGCCCATTTCTCATTTTGCCGTTCATCTGCCAGATCCGATTTATTCAGCAAAATCAACCTCGCCTTGTTCCTTCCCAATTCATCAATATCCGGATTCCTGCTGGAAAGCGGGATTCTCGCGTCTACCACCTCGATAATAAGATCAATAAGCTTAATATTTTCCTGCATCATACGCTTGGCCTTTGTCATATGACCAGGATACCACTGATAATTCATAGTCTGTGTCCTCCAAAGTATTTCCCTATCCTGCGATCAGAGCCAGTTCCTTCAGCGGATGAATCCGAAGCCAGAGCTTTCCCTCAATATACTTCAGCTTCACATTTCCCACCTCTGCAAAACGGCTGTCCTCGCTGTTGTTGCGGTTGTCACCCAGAACAAAATATTCATTCTTTCCAAGGGTGATCTGCTGCTCGGCCAGTCCCGGATTGCTGATCTGCGGATATTCTTCCTTATATGCGTTCCCATCAATATAAAGAACTCCGTCCTTAATCTGAATCTTCTCCCCAGGAAGCCCTACAATCCGCTTGATATGCAGACTGGAATGCTCCTTCGCATCTTTCTTAAACACAATGATATCCCCTCTTTTTGGCTCACCCAGTTTATAAGACACTTTATTGATCAGAAATTCCTGTCCAGTCTTAAGCGTCGGCTCCATACTGCCCTCCTGCATCACCACACTCTGACAGAAAAAGATGGATACCACTGCAGCCAGCAGCAGCACCACTGCAATTTCAAATACCCACATAAGAGCCGCTTTCTTGTCCTTAATCTCAAATTTTTTCTTCATCGGTGTTTCTTCTTTCTTTCTCTTAAATGGAAGAAAAGGGACATATACAAATGTATGTGTCCCTGTCCTCTTACCTTTATTATTTTACTAATTCTTTTACTTTTGCTGCTTTACCAACACGCTGTCTTAAGTAATTCAGTTTTGCACGTCTTACTTTACCGTGTCTGATTACTTCTACCTTCTCAACATTCGGGGAATGCAGAGGCCATGTTTTTTCAACGCCGATACCGTTAGAAGACTTTCTTACTGTGAAAGTTTCACGGTTGCTTCCGCCCTGTTTCTTTAATACAACGCCTTCGAATACCTGGATTCTTTCACGGTTACCTTCTTTGATTTTACCGTGTACTCTTACTGTGTCGCCTACTCTGAATTCCGGCACTTCTGCTTTCATCTGAGCAGCTTCAATGTTTTTGATGATTTCGTTCATGATTTTTTCTCCTTATTCTCTGGATGTTCTTAATGCAATCGGCAACAGAGGACCATCTCTTTTTTACAACATGTTAGATTATACTATGAAGCCTCAAAAAAAGCAAGTATTTTTTCCCGGAATTTCTCATAAACCAAAAAGGATGTTACAGTTTCATCGTCCGGCAGACGCTGGGACGATGAAACCGTAACAGCAAAAAAATCCCCGGGAAATCCCGGGGATAAGCATGCATGATTAAGCGTCTTTTCTTCTTCTGTATGTAACTGCCATTCCAGCAAGTGCTGCAACCGCAACCATACCAGCCCACATCATAACGTTTGTTTCACCTGTTTTCGGTG
>JALFGN010000083.1 GCA_022777285.1 Blautia sp. | reverse complement strand
GCCGATGCTACCAAAACGGTTTCTGGTAAGCGGGTTTTGTATTTGTTTGAGACAGCAGAAAAATGTTTGAGAAAAATTCAGAAAGAGCAGGAATATAATAAGAGATTTTTTAAAAATGAATACATAAATGCCGAAGGATATGTTTTTACGTGGGAAGATGGTAGAACATATAATCCAGATTACATATCAAAACTATTTAGTAAAGCGACAAAGGAGTTTGGAAGACCTGAGATAACGCTACATAAATTAAGACACAGTTGTGCGTCAATATTGATTAATAAGGGATGGGATATTAAAAAGTTGCAGTATTGGTTAGGACATACAGATACGCAAACTACATTGAACATTTATGCGCATTTTAACCGGCAAAGATTAAATGCAAGTGAGAATGACCTTGCAGAGATATCCAAGGATTCTGCAAAATTATTTGAGAATTAGATTTGGTGTAACATTTGGTGTAACGTAAAAGAAAAATAGATATGGAAATCTGAAATGATGAAAATAAAAAACCGGAATCCTCATAAACTAAGGATTCCGGCGCCCCTGCCAAGGAGTCGAAGCGACGTGATTCGAACACGCGACCTCTGCGTCCCGAACGCAGCGCTCTACCAAACTGAGCCACGCTTCGATAATGCTTTTCGCATTCGGCATTTGTAATTATACGGGAAAGAAAGAGAATTGTCAATAAGAAATTAAAAATATTTTGCAATTTTTTGTAATTCTTTTTTGTGTTCTAAATTGAAGTTTCTTTCATATGATTTAGGGAGCGAATTTTGGAATGGAGAAAACAGTTGGCTGTTTATCGACGGTTTGTAGCTTATGTATATGAATATCCGGATGGAAAAAAAGGAAACGGAAAAGGCTTTATCAAAGTAGAGGCAAGGGATGGTGTATGTAGAATGCATTTTCGCCTCTCTGGAATTTATGGAAAAGAAACCCTGCCCTGTAAGATTTACGGGTACGTGAGAAAGGAGAAGAAATGTCAGGGAATCCTTTTGGGAAATTTTGATCTTGCAGGGGATCTGATACAGTTTGTGCTGGAAATGCCGGAGGATAATCTTGGAAACCAGGGATATCGTCTGGAGGATTTGGGAGGAATTGTACTACTTACAGAGGACGGCATAATGTATGGGACTGGATGGGATGAAAAACCGGTAAGGCTGGAGGAGATTCTGTTTTCTTCAAAATCGGAAAATATGCCGTATGAAACAGAAGCGCATGCGGAAATGACTGTACCAGAACCGAAAGAACCAGAAGCGGAAATAGAAGAAATAGAAGAAATAGAAGAAGCAAAGTCAGAACCGGAAGCAGAGGAAATACCGGTAATGGAACGAAGATCGGAACCGCAATCAGAACAAGAACTGGAACCGGGACCGGAGGAGGATGAGATTCCGGAAATGTTAGAGATTCCGAAGGTGCTGCCTGACATTTTGCCTGAAATCGGTCGGGACAAAGAAAAGAAAGAAAATGATATCAAGGCAGAAGCGGTATCAGACAGAGAGAAAAAACAGGAGAGAGAGGTTTTTTGTCCTTTTAAAGATGGGATGTACGAACAATGTATGCGGATTACACCGGCAGATTTCAGAATGCTCAGTCATCCGGATCGTGGATTGATGAACAACAATTTTCTTCGATATGGCTACAGAAAATACGGGCATGTGTTAATTGGAAAGCATGGGGAAAAAGGAGAATACATACTGGGCGTTCCGGGAAGATACGACAGACAGGAAGCATTGATGGCAGGTATGTTCGGGTTTCCCTATTTTAAGGAGGCGCATATAAAAGAAGCCGGAACGCAGGAAAACAGAAAATTTCCGCGAACCGGCTATTGGTATCGGTCAATCGATGCCCCGCACATAGACGGCAGGGATGGTTTCTGATAAAATTTTGCAAAAGGAATCCAGTTCTTTTCTGGAATAACTGCTGTATCCGGGCCTTATGACTTCCGGAGAGTCTTTATAGGCCTGGAGATAGTATGCGTTACATCCGGCGATCCATTGTCCAATGGATCGAAAATCTGCAGATGTATGAAGTTCCCGGACTACAGTTGTGCGGAATTCGTAAGGAATTGCATCAGACAGAAGGAAATCTACAGATTCGCAAATGGGTTTCAAATCAAGATTTTTACAGCCTGCTACTTTTGCGTAAGATTCTTTTGAGGATTTGATATCCATAGCAACCATATCAATCATATGATTTTTGACCAGTTTTTTCAGAATCCATGGATGACTGCCGTTGGTATCCAGTTTGATCGGATATCCAAGCTCTTTTATCCGGTCAATCAGGAGAAACAGTTCTTTGTTCTGGGTGGGTTCCCCGCCGGTAATACATACACCTTCCAAAATTCCCTGACGTTTTTTCAAAACCTGAAGTACTTCATGGACCGGAATGACCGGTTGCTCTTTGGGGGAAAGGACAAGCCCGCTGTTGTGACAAAAAGGACAGCGAAAATTGCAGCCTCCAAGAAAAATAGTGGAAGCGATTTTTCCCGGATAATCCAGGAGGGTTGTCTTATTAAAACCATTTATCGTCATAAAAAATCTTCCTTTCAAAAATGACGGAACTATTTACAAAAGCTTTTCTTACCTGTATATTTTACTATAGTGTACAAAAATTTGCCAGAGAAAACAGGAAGAAAGGACAGGGAAAATATGAGGCAGGAACTGGAAGAGAGAATTGAATTATTTAAAAAAAGTTATTCCATAGAAGATACCGTGCGCGCACGTGTGTCAGAGCCTTCGATGCCGTTTTATGGTACGGAGATCCTGGAACGGGCAGTGACCGCTCTTCTGGAAGGAGAAAATCTGCTCCTGTGCGGCGATAAAGCTACAGGAAAAAATGTACTGGCGGAGAATCTGGCCTGGATTTTTCAGAGACCCATCTATGATATTTCTTTTCATGTAAATACAGACAGCAACAGTTTGATCGGAACAGATACTTTTGTCAATAATGAAGTAAAACTGAGAAAAGGTCCCATTTATCAGTGTGCTCTGTATGGAGGATTTGGAATTCTTGATGAAATCAATATGGCAAAAAGTGATGCGGTTTCTGTTTTGCATGCGGCATTGGATTACAGAAGGATCATAGATGTGCCTGGATATGAACGGATTCCTCTTCATCCGGCAACACGATTTATCGGGACAATGAATTATGGATATGCAGGAACAAAAGATCTGAATGAAGCATTGGTTTCCAGGTTTATGGTCATTAATATGCCGCCCCTTTCCATGGAACGGTTAAGTCAGATTTTATATAAGGTTTTCCCGGATATCAAACAGGCAGCACTGGAACAATTGGCAGGTCTGTTTCTGGATCTGCAGCTGAAGGCCCAAAATGGAGAGATTTCCACAAAAGCAGTGGATATGAGAGGATTGATAGGGGCCGTACGTCTGATGAAAGGCGGGCTGTCTCCGGTTGCTGCGATTGATATGGGAATTACAAATAAATGTTTTGATGCTTTTGAAAGAGAACTGATCGGGGATATTGTGATGACGCGTATTCCGGATTCCTGGGATTGCGGGGATATATTTTGATGGAAAAAAAGGATGCAGATATCTCCGGCCGGATACAAAATCTTCTTTGGACGGTAAGCGGGGATTATGAACTGGATATAAAAGTTGACGAAGACATTTACAGAAAATCCAGACCTATGGCTTTTTATTATGCTATTCGACAGGGGACTTTTGAAAAGTATTTTGATGCAAGAGCATATGATCGCTTTATTGTAAAAAAAGTTTATGCAGGAGCAGAACCGTCTGTTCTTACTGCCCTCGGAAATCTTTGCGTGGACAGTGCAGTGTGGAAAAAAGCCCAGAAAGATCGGCCGGGCGTAGCATCCATTCGAAAACGTGCATTTTCAGACACACTGGAAAAAGATGCCATGAGGCTTTCACATACAGATTGGGGCTACGTGGAAAAATGTTATATAGAATATCTTTTGTATGGAAAGAAATCAGAAGAACGGGTGCAGGAACTCGTTGATCGAATCTGTCAACTGTGGGATACCAATTGCCTGGAAGAGATCTGTACATGTCTGGAATGGGTCTATAAAAGAGCTTATATAAAAGGATTCGCAAAGCTTTTTAAAGGATTGGATCGTCAGGTAAAGAATTCGGATGAAGACAGCAAAGAATATACAGAAAAAGAAAAGACAGAAGAAATGCAGTCAGAAGAGGATCGGCCGGTCAATGTTTTCAGCGGACATGTAGATGCGCAGGATAATGGGAAACGGGAAAAATCCAGAGCCAGAATCCTGTATTTGGATCAGGAATCTACGGATCACATGGAAGAATACATTGAACGGAACTATGGAAGAAGCTGCCTGACCAGGCAGGAGGAAAGGCAGCTTTCTTCTCAAATCTGCAGAGGAGTTCATGAAGACTGTCGGATTCATATGACCAATGGGATTCTTCAGTGTCAGATGGAAGAAACACCGAAGGGGGAGTTTGTAAAAAAAGTAAGGGAACAAAACCTGCAGGAGTTTCGAAAGAAGCAGCTGGTGACCAGACAGAACATTCAGCAGTTGGCAGAGACACTGAAAAGAGCACTCCTTACAAGAACAGAAAAGGAAATCTGTAGCAGCGAATATGGGAAAATTTGTGTTACGAAACTCTGGAATGTGGGAAGAACAGAAAACCGGAGACTTTTTGAACGGGAAATTATCCGGGAAAATACAGATTTTGTCGTGGAAATCTTAATGGATGCCAGTGGATCGCAGCAGAACCGACAAAGTCTTGTTGCGCTGCAGGGATATATCATCAGTGAAGCACTGAGTCAGGTAGGAATTGCTCATCGTGTTATGAGCTTTTGCACAGTCGGGGCTTATACCGTGCTGAATCGTTTCCGGGATTATGAAGATGACCGGGAAAAGAACGGAAGGATTTTTGAGTTTTATGGTTCTGCCAACAATCGGGATGGTCTGGCCATAAGGGCAGCGGCAGACAGTCTGGAAAAGAGAGAAGAGGAAAATAAGATTCTCATTGTTTTAAGTGACGGGAAACCGAATGATGTGATGGCAGGAAGCCAGAATCCTGTATATGGGGAAAAGAAAGAAAAGAAAAAGATTCCTTATTGTCTGGAGTATGGAGTAAAGGATACAGCAGGGGAGATTCGAAAGCTGAGAAACCGAAAAATTGCCGTACTGGGTGTGTTTGCAGGAGAGGAAGAAGATCTGCAGGCAGAGAAAAAAATTTTTGGAAAAGATTTTGCATATATTCATGATATTACTGATTTTGCTAATGTAGTGGGGCGATATCTGAAAAAACAAATCGGAGAGTAACGAAAGAAAATATTGTTTTTTTTCTTGACCGGGGAGCCTTTGGGCTTTATAATGGAAAAGTATGGAGATGTACTCAAGTGGTCGTAAGAGGTCGCACTCGAAATGCGATAGGTCTGCAAAGGCGCGTGGGTTCGACTCCCACCATCTCCGGTACAGGGAATCACATATGCCTGTTGGACTTTCTTTTAAAAGAGTTCAATGGGCATTTTTCTTTGCCTCATAGAAACCAGGGAAAGAAAAATGCCGGTACATGTTGTACCGGCAGGAGAGAGGGAAAAGAAAATCTATATCAAATGAATCGTCAATTGTCCTATTTGGCGAAGTCCGGCGGCTGAATGCTCTCACTGCTACGCAGCCGCTGTCTTCTTTGTTGTCTATGATTAGAGTATATCCGAAAAATGTGAGGGATTTATGACAAGACCATAAAGCTTTTCTGAAATTTTTAAAGAGTCTGTAAATTAATTGAGAAGTTCAAGGTTGCAGAATGAATCTGCCCTGTAGTATAATTCAGAATTATATGTATAGAGAGTTGAGATATATGAGCGAAGAAGAAAAATATATGAAAGAAGCCATTCGTCAGGCAAAAAAAGCGTATGCGTTGCGTGAAGTGCCGATCGGCTGTGTTATTGTATATGACGAGAAAATCATTGCAAGAGGTTATAACCGGAGAAATACCGATAAAAACACCACTTCCCATGCAGAAATAAATGCCATAAGAAAAGCAAGCAAAAAACTGGGAGACTGGAGACTGGAAGGTTGTACGTTATATGTGACACTGGAGCCTTGTCAGATGTGTGCAGGTGCCATAGTACAGGCCCGCATCGATCGGGTAGTCATAGGAAGTATGAACCCGAAAGCCGGATGTGCAGGGTCTGTTCTGAATCTTCTGGAAATGGATGGATTTAATCACAAAGTTCAGGTAGAACGGGGGGTGCTGGAAGAAGAATGCAGCATCATGCTAAGTGGTTTTTTTAAAGAATTAAGAAAAGAAAAAGCAAAGGAGAAAGAACATGACAAAACAGGAATTTAAAGAATTGGTACAGAAGAACATACTTCTCCTGGATGGAGCGACCGGATCGAATCTGATGAAAGCAGGTATGCCAAGAGGGGTATGTGCAGAACAGTGGATTTATGAAAATCCTGCAGCTTTGGTCGAACTTCAGAAACAGTATGCAAAAGCAGGTTCAAAGATTGTCTATGCACCGACTTTTTCTGCTAATCGAATCAGCCTTGCAAACCATGGACTGGAAGACCAGGTAGAGAAGCTGAATCAAGGTCTGGTAAAAATATCAAAAGACGCGGTAGGAGATGCCAGTTATGTAGCCGGAGATCTGACAACGACCGGAAAGCAGGAAATGGCTTATGAAGAGCTGTTTGATGCCTATACAGAACAGATTCAGGTACTGTACGAGGCTGGTGTGGATTTACTGGTAGGTGAAACATTACTTGGTGTTACAGAAGCAACCGCTATTCTGGATGCAGCTGCTTCTGTATGTGATCTTCCGGTTATGTGTACGCTCACAGTAGAATCCGATGGAAGTCTGTTCTTTGGCGGTAATATTTATGACGCAGTGGAAACACTGGAGCAGATGGGAGCGGATGCAGTTGGAATCAATTGTTCTACCGGACCGGACCAGCTGCTTGCCGTTGTAAAAAACATACGCAGCAGAGTGAATATCCCTGTTGTGATCAAACCCAATGCAGGAATGCCTGTAATTGATGAAAAAGGAAATCCGGTTTATTCTATGGACGCAGAAGAATTTGCAAAAAATATGAAAAACCTTGTAGAAGCAGGGGCGAATATTGTGGGCGGATGCTGCGGAACCACACCGGAGTTTATTGAAAAACTGGCAGAAGAACTGAAATGACAAGAAGAGAAAAGGCGTTTCCTATTTTTTCAGGAAACGTCTTTTTATATAAAAGAAAACACCGACAATCAAAAAGATGAGAATGACAATGCTCGCAGCGTGTGTGTAAGCACCCATGTATTCTGCTGCTCTTTGCCAGGAGGCACCGGCCATGGCGCCCAAGGAGACAAGAAGGGTATTCCAGAGCAGACTGCCAAGGGCAGTGAGAAGCAGAAACTTTGAAAAATTCATACGGGCCATTCCGGCAGGGATAGAGATCACACTACGTACAATGGGAATGAAACGACAGAAAAAAACCGTATAATTTCCTTTGCTGTCAAACCATTCCATGGCATTTTTGATATCTCCTTTTTTAAAATGCAGAATCTGTCCGAGTTTTCCTTCCAATATTTTTTCCAGTTGTTCCATAGACACAAGATTGCCGATCTGATAGAGAAGAACAGCGCCAACAAGACTGCCTGCAGTGGAAGAAAGAATAACACCTGCCAGATTCATCTTTGTGTAAGTAGTCATGAAACCGCCGAACGTAAGGATTACTTCTGAGGGAATGGGCGGAAAAAGATTTTCTACCAGAATCAGCAAGGCAATTCCCAGATAACCATATATATCCATAATGTAAATCATCCAGTAACGCAATAAAAAAACCTCCTCTGCAGTCATCTTTTTCATTGTATGATCTGACAGAGAAGGGTATGCATCTTTTTTTACCGTGCGCCGCACTTCGAGATTCCTCCACGGACGTTACCTCTACAGTTAACTCGGCCCAGGCACCCTCACGGCACACAGGGGATTCTGCTTAGTGCTGCTTCATTCCTGACCTGACACGGTTCACAGAGTCCTGTTGCGTGAGACCCAGACGTCAACGCCACTTATAAAGGGCAGCTCCGCAAAGCAAACCCCTCGGATCTGGCATCACCCCTGCTGTAGCGGATTGCAGGTACAGGGCACCGCTAACTCCCCGGCTGCACGGTATGTATCAGTATATCGGTTTTTTATAGATTTGTCAAGTTTTTGTGAATTTAAAAATTCGTCCTAAAATTAAGTTGTGATAGAAAATAAAATAATATATAATATCTTTAAGTGGGTAAAATTATCCGCAAAAACATAAGATGGGATGTGAATGAATCTATGAAAAGAATCGGTTTGTTGACAAGTGGTGGCGATTGTCAGGCGCTGAATGCTACTATGCGCGGCGTGGTAAAGGGTTTATTTAATAATTTGGATGAATTGGAAGTGTACGGGTTTGACGACGGATATAAGGGACTGATTTACGGGAATTACAGAATGCTTTCAGAGAAAGATTTCTCTGGAATTCTGACCAGAGGCGGCACAATTCTGGGAACATCCCGTCAGCCTTTTAAATTAATGCGGGTACCGGATGAAAAAGGACTGGACAAAGTGGAAGCAATGAAGCAGACTTACTATAAGCTTCGTCTGGATTGTCTGGTAATTCTCGGGGGAAATGGTACACAGAAAACAGCAAACCTTTTAAGAGAAGAAGGACTAAATGTGCTGCATCTTCCAAAAACAATCGATAATGATATCTGGGGCACAGATATGACATTTGGTTTCCAGAGCGCAGTCGATATCGCAACAGATGCCATTGACTGTATCCACACTACAGCGGCTTCACATAGTCGTGTATTCATTGTGGAAGTCATGGGACACAAAGTTGGCTGGCTGACGCTTCATGCAGGAATTGCCGGTGGGGCAGATATTATTCTGATTCCTGAGATTCCTTACGATATTAAAAAGATTGCTGAAGCAGTCAGAAACAGAAACAGAGCAGGAAAGGGCTTTACCATTCTGGCTGTGGCAGAAGGTGCGATATCAAAAGAAGACGCAGCGCTTCCGAAAAAAGAAATGAAGAAAAAACTGGAAGAATACCAGAAAATTTATCCGTCTGTTGCTTATAAACTGGAGGCAGAACTGAAAAATGAACTTGATCTGGATATTCGTATTACGATTCCGGGACATATGCAGAGAGGCGGAAGCCCATGTCCGTATGACCGTGTTCTTTCCACACGTCTGGGTTCTGCAGCAGCCGGTCTGATCTTAAAAGGCGAGTACGGATATATGGTAGGTATCGTGAACGGCAAAGTGAAAAAAGTGCCGCTGGAAGAATGTGCCGGAAAATTAAAGACAGTAGCACCGGATGATCAGCTGGTAAAAGCAGCCAAGAGAATTGGTATCAGCTTCGGAGACTGAGAAAAAAGGAGTTATGTTTCATGAGCTATGTTGCTCTGTACAGGAAGTTCCGTCCTCAGAGATTTGAGGATGTAAAAGGGCAGGACCACATTGTTACAACATTGAAAAATCAGATGAAAGCAGACAGAATCGGACACGCATATCTGTTTTGCGGGACACGGGGTACTGGTAAGACTTCTATTGCCAAGATTCTGGCGAAGGCGGTCAACTGTGAACATCCTGTAGACGGAAGCCCCTGTAACGAATGTGAGACCTGTAAAGCAATTGGGGCAGGAACGTCCATGAATGTAATTGAAATCGACGCCGCTTCCAACAACGGCGTCGATAACATTCGTGAGATACGCGAAGAAGTGGCCTATCGGCCTGCAAGGGGACGTTATAAAGTATATATTATTGATGAGGTTCATATGCTGTCCACAGGGGCATTCAATGCTCTTTTGAAGACGCTGGAAGAACCTCCTTCTTATGTTATTTTTATTTTGGCTACAACAGAAGCCCATAAGATTCCCATTACGATTCTTTCCAGATGTCAGCGGTACGATTTCCGCAGAATCACAGTGGATACCATAGCACAGCGTCTTACGGAACTGATGGAAAAAGAGCATACAGAAGTGGAAGAAAAGGCGATCCGCTATATTGCAAAAGCAGCAGATGGCTCTATGCGAGATGCGCTTTCTCTTTTAGATCAGTGTATTGCCTTTTATCTGGGAGAAACGCTTACTTATGAAAAAACCCTGGAAGTTCTTGGAGCTGTGGACACGGAAGTATTCAGTGCACTGCTGAGGAAAATTTGGCATCAGGATACAGCAGGTGCGATTCGTACCCTGGAAGAGCTGATTGTCCAGGGGCGTGAACTGGGGCAGTTTGTGGGCGATTTTATATGGTATATGAGAAATCTTCTTCTGGTAAAAACTTCAGATGTACCGGAAGACGCAGTCGATGTATCGGCAGAAAATCTGCAGCGTCTCAAAGAAGAAGGAGAGATGCTGGATGTGGAGACACTCATGCGTTATATCCGGGTATTTTCGGAACTGTCAAATCAGATTCGCTACGCTTCACAGAAAAGAGTGCTCGTAGAGATTGCATTGATTAAATTGTGTCAGCCGGTTATGGAGACGAATCTGGATTCTCTTTTTGACAGAATCCGGGTTTTGGAAGAAAAAATGGAAAAGGGAATTCCGGTATTGACGGCTGTATCTGCAGAGAAAAACAGAAATGTACAGGAACCCGAAGAAGAACAGATAGAAAAGAAACCGGAGAAAACTGCACCGGAAGATTTGCAGTATATAAAGAAAAACTGGAATACGATTGTCCGTGAGACAAAAGGTTTTCTTCAGCAGATGCTGAAAGAATCGATTCCCAAGTATAATGGAAATACAGGGGAGCCCATATTGTATGTGGAATTTTTGAATTTTCAGGCACAGATCTGTATCAATAATCCGGAGACTGTTTTGGAACTGAAACGAATTATTCAGGCGAAAACAGGAAAGAATGTGGAGATAGAATTGATACTGGCGAAAGGGGAAAGCGGTGGGCAAACAGGCCTTGCTCCTATTTCTGTGGATAAACTAATTGAAAAAAACATTCATATGGATGTTGTGATAGAAGATATGAAATATGAACAGGAGGATTTATAAAAATGGCAAAAAGAGGTGGATTTCCGGGAATGGGAATGCCGGGAAATATGAATAATCTGATGAAACAGGCACAGAAGATGCAGCGTCAGGCAGAAGAAAATCAGAAAGCGCTGGAGGAGAAAGAGTTTACAGCAGCAGCAGGCGGCGGTGCAGTAGAAGTAACTATTTCCGGAAAAAAAGAAATTACCCGGGTGAAACTGGCAGAAGAAGTGGTGGATCCGGATGATATTGAAATGCTGGAAGATCTGATTATGGCAGCTACGAACGAAGCTTTAAGAAAAGTAGAAGAAGAAACAGCAGCTATGATGTCGAAACTTACAGGAGGCCTTGGAGGTCTTGGGGGCGGTTTTCCGTTCTAAAGGAGAATAAGATTGGAATACTACAGCAGCCATATAAATAAATTAATCGAACAGCTTTCACGGCTGCCTGGTATCGGGGCAAAATCAGCCCAGCGTCTGGCTTTTCATATATTGAATATGCCGACAGATCAGGTGGCGCAGCTTGCTTCGGCAATTACAGATGCGAAGGCCAATGTGCAGTACTGCAAAATGTGTTATACGCTTACAGATCAGGAAATCTGTCCCATTTGCAAGAATCCCGGGAGAGATCATAAAGTGATCATGGTAGTAGAAAATACAAGGGATCTTGCAGCTTATGAAAAAACAGGAAAATTCGATGGAGTCTATCATGTCTTGCATGGGGCGATTTCTCCTATGCTGGGAATCGGACCGGATGATATTAAACTGAAAGAGCTGATGCAGAGACTGGCGCAGGAAGAAGTGGAAGAAGTGATCATTGCCACAAATTCCAGTCTGGAAGGCGAGACTACGGCTATGTATATCAGCAAACTGATAAAACCCACCGGCATTCGTGTGAGCAGAATTGCCAGTGGTGTTCCGGTAGGCGGTGATCTGGAGTATATTGATGAAGTGACTCTGCTAAGAGCTCTTGAAGGCAGAGTGGAGCTATAGGAGCCGGTAACATGAAGAAAAAAGTTACATCCACAGACATTGCAAAAGCAGCCGGTGTTTCTCAGGCAACGGTGTCTATGGTACTGAATAAAAAGTACAATGTTTCTTTTTCAAGAGAAACAATAGAAAAAATAGAAAAGATTGCGCAGGAAATGGGCTACAGTGTGCCAAAAAGACGTCCGAGAAAGGACGGAAAAAACAGCCGTCTGATTATTGTGTTTTGTCCGACTCTTACAAACCCTTATTATGTCATGCTCCTTCAGGGAATTGAAAAGGTGGCGAAGGAAAAAGGATACAGTGTTTTTACCTGTGATACGCAAAGAGAACTGAAGCTGGAAGAACAGTATCTGCGTATGATGCACAAGGTAGTTCCTGCAGGGATTATATATACGTTTAATCCAAGTCCTGTTTTTATGCCTCAGGTAGAGGAACTGGCAAAAAAATTTCCACTGGTTATTATCAGTAACCGGGAAAAGGTAGAAGTAGATGCAATTAACCAGGACAATACGAAAGTAGGACGTCTGATGGCCAGACATTTGCTTGATTTTGGACACAAAGATGTGGCTTTTATCACACCGCCTTTGACGCAGCGTCAGCAGCAGCGTTCAAAAAGAGTACAGGGCTTTGTACAGGAGTATGAAAAAGCAGGACTTGAAAGTCATGTAATCATCAAAGCTGCAGATGATGCCTGGGATGAACAGCTTCCGAGTATTGATTCGGAGTACAAAATGGGATACAACCTCACAAAAGAATTGCTGGCAGAGCAGAAAAATCTGACAGCTATTGCAGGACTTAACGACATGATGGCTTTTGGAATCATGGATGCGCTTCAGGAAGAAAAATATAAAATCCCGGGAGATATGTCGGTGATTGGATGTGATAATATTATTTTTTCCGGAATGTCACATATGTCCCTGACAACAATTGAGCATTTTGTACCTTTGAAAGGGCGGGATGCCTGCGAAATCATCATCCGAAAAATTGAATCAGCAGCCAATTCCTATGGAGATACGGAGCCTACAAGTATCTATCATATTGAATATGAACCCAGGCTGATAGCGAGAAAAACCACTTCTTATGCGAAACAGAAAAGCAAGAAAAAGAAGGGGAAAAAGAGCTGAAAAAAGGACAGATGTATGTACAGATGTCTTACTTGTATGGCTTGAAGATAAATTTAAAATAAATAAAAATTGAAGAATTATTAATAATAAAAAAATACTGAAATACTCTAAAAACAGGTATTTGAAAGAGAAAAATAAAGAAAATCATTAATAAAAAACTGTTTTATAAATGAAAGAAATCACTAATAAAAAACAACCCCCTTGTCTAGACAGAATTTATGATGTAAACTGATATCATCAAATAAAACAAACGAAACAACGTTTAGAACGGAGGAAAAAACATGAAATTTTTTATTGACACTGCAAAGGTAGAAGACATTCGCAAAGCAAATGACATGGGTATTATCTGCGGGGTTACCACAAACCCTTCTCTGATTGCAAAAGAAGGCCGTGATTTCAACGAAGTAATCAAAGAAATCACTTCTATCGTAGATGGACCGATTAGCGGTGAAGTAAAAGCTACTACAACAGATGCAGAAGGAATGATCAAAGAAGGTCGTGAGATTGCTGCAATTCATCCAAACATGGTTGTTAAAATTCCGATGACAACAGAAGGATTAAAAGCAGTTAAAGTTCTTACAGCAGAAGGAATCAAAACAAATGTTACTCTGATCTTTACTGCAAACCAGGCTTTACTGGCAGCAAGAGCAGGTGCTACATATGTATCTCCGTTCCTGGGAAGACTGGATGATATCTCTGTATGTGGAACAGATCTGATCCGCGAAATTGCTGAAATGTTCCAGGTGGCAGGAATCGAAACAGAAATCATCGCAGCAAGCGTTCGTCATCCAATGCATGTAACCGAATGTGCACTGGCAGGTGCAGATATCGCAACTGTTCCTTACAGCGTATTAGAACAGATGACACATCATCCTCTGACAGATCAGGGTATCGCAAAATTCCAGAAAGATTACCTGGCAGTATTTGGAGAATAATTGAAAATCATTCAGGAGGAAATTATGAACAAATTAGAACTTCAGAAAACAGCCAATGAAGTCCGCAAAGGAATCGTAACCGCTGTTCATTCCGCAAAAGCCGGACATCCGGGCGGTTCTTTATCAGCAGCAGACTTATTTACTTATTTATATTTTGAAGAAATGAATATTGATCCGAAAGATCCGAAGAAAGCAGATCGTGACCGTTTCGTACTGTCTAAAGGACATACAGCTCCTGGTCTGTATTCTACTCTGGCAAACAGAGGATATTTTCCGGTAGAGGATCTGAAGACTCTGCGTCATCTGGGATCTTATCTGCAGGGACATCCGGATATGAAACATATCCCGGGTGTAGATATGTCCAGCGGTTCTCTTGGACAGGGGATTTCAGCAGCAGTAGGAATGGCTCTGGCTGCAAAAATGGATCAGGCAGATTATCGTGTATATACACTTCTGGGAGATGGTGAAATCCAGGAAGGTCAGGTATGGGAAGCTGCAATGTTTGCAGGACACAGAAAACTGGATAATCTGGTAGTTATTGTTGACAATAACGGACTTCAGATTGATGGTAAAATTGAAGATGTTTGTTCTCCGTATCCGATTGACAAGAAATTTGAAGCATTTAATTTCCATGTAATCAATGTTGCAGATGGCAATGATTTTGATCAGTTGGATGCTGCATTTAAAGAAGCAAAAGCTACAAAGGGAATGCCTACAGCAATTGTTATGAAGACTGTAAAAGGCAAAGGTGTATCCTATATGGAAAATTCTGCCGGATGGCATGGAAAAGCACCAAATGATGAGGAATATGAAATCGCTATGGCAGATTTGGAAAAGGCAGGTGAAGCATTATGTCAGAAGTAAAGAAAATTGCAACCAGAGAAAGTTACGGAAACGCATTAGTTGAACTGGGAAAAAAATATGAGAATCTTGTAGTTCTGGATGCTGACCTTGCAGGTGCTACCAAAACCGGTACTTTTTTGAAAGCATTTCCGGAACGCCACATTGACTGCGGTATTGCAGAATGTGATATGATGGGTATTGCAGCAGGCCTTTCCACAACAGGAAAAGTTCCTTTTGCAAGTACATTTGCTATGTTTGCAGCAGGTCGTGCTTATGAGCAGGTACGTAATTCGATTGGATATCCGCATCTGAACGTAAAAATCGGTGCAACACATGCAGGTATTTCTGTTGGTGAAGACGGTGCAACACATCAGTGCAACGAAGATATGGCTCTTATGAGAACCATTCCGGGAATGGTAATTCTGAATCCATCCGATGATGTGGAAGCAAAAGCTGCTGTTGAAGCTGCTTATCTTCATGACGGTCCTGTATATTTACGTTTCGGACGTCTTGCGGTACCTGTAATCAATGACAGACCGGATTACAAATTCGAAATCGGTAAGGGAATCGTACTTAGAGAAGGAAAAGATGTTACAATTTTTGCTACCGGTTTATGTGTAAGCGAAGCACTGGCAGCTGCTGAGAAACTGGCAGCGGATGGAATTGATGCAAAAGTAATCAATATCCATACGATCAAACCACTGGATGAAGAACTGGTAGTAAAAGCAGCTCAGGAAACAGGAAAAGTAGTCACTGTAGAAGAACATTCAATCGTTGGCGGTCTTGGCGGAGCAGTAGCTGAAGTGCTCAGCGAGAAAGCCCCTACAAAGATGCTGCGTATCGGTATCAACGATGTATTCGGCGAGTCTGGACCTGCAGTAAAACTGCTGGAAAAATACGGAATCGATGCTGCCGGAATTTATGAAAAAGTAAAAGCATTTGTATAAGTCTTTACAAGAATGATCGGATGATATAAAATAAGGACAGTCTTAAAGGTGTTGCCTGCGGGCAGCACCTTTTTCAATGAATAAAAATCAGGAGATGCGTCTATGAGATTAAAAAAGAAATGTAAGACTGCCATTGATCCGGGAAACGAAGAGTTTTATGAGTATATCAAAGACCTGGTTCACCATCCCTATGTGCTGAAAATGAAGCAATATCCTCACCACTGTGAGACCAGTTGTTATCAGCATTGTCTGAACGTGGCATATTTTAATTATCGTATTTGTAAGTTTTTTGGTCTGGATGCCCGCTCAGCAGCAAGAGCCGGTATGCTTCATGATCTGTTTTTGTATGACTGGCGAGGACACAGAAAAAAAACGGGAGATCCGGTTCATGCTATGACGCACCCGCATACGGCTCTCCATAATGCAAAAAAGTATTTTAAATTGAATAAGCTGGAAGAAGAGATGATTCTGAAACATATGTTTCCGGTGACACCGGTTCCGCCCATGCACAAAGAAACATGGATTATTACGCTTACGGATAAGTATTGCGGAACCTGTGAGATTGGCCGGTACTATTATCATGTCTGGTTTCCGAGAGGTGCCTATTATTTCGTGAAAAGACTGGTGAAAAAAGTCTTTGGCTCTGATTATGAATATCAGGATTATCATTTGCCCTTTGGACGGATTTCAGAAGATACTGCAGATAATGAAGTGAATTTTGCAAAACTTCGCAGACGTTCTTCTTCCGGATGGAAGAGAGCAAACGACAAAAGGCGACGTGTGCCGAAATATTGACGGTGAGCAATCAGTATACCCGAAACGATGGCATCTGCAAGTTGAATGACTGTAGACAGCCGTGTTGTCTGAAGCGCAAAGTGCTCAAATGCTCCCGATAGGTTGACAATTCCGGTAATGGAAATGTCACCTACCGGAGGCAGTTTCTTTTTTACGCCCAGTCCGGGGATGAGAGGCCCATTGCTCACCGTTACAAAGCCCTGATGCTTTTTTGAACCAAGGGAAGCATCAATGGCAATGATCAGGCAATCCGGATGTTCTTCTTTTATTGTTTGTAAAGTTTCGTGAAGATTGAGTGCATGCACCGGTTGGCTTAGAGTCCCGTAAATGTTGCATTTGTTCAGATGTTCTCTGGAAAGGCGGTGCCCGATGATAGGACCCAGACTATCTCCGGTGATGCGATCACTGCCAATACAAAGAAAAACAATTTCATGAAAGGTTTTCGTCTCTGTGTTTAAAATTTCAAAAAGCAGGGAACCGATTCTGTTTCCGGCTTTCCGATTGTTTCCTTCTATATAGCGAAGGGGAGTGTTAAGGTGCGAATCCATATTTTTTCATCCATCCTTTCTTTTCCATATTTTTGCCGGAAAATTCTTTGTTTATTCTTGTCGTTAAAAAATAGAAGACAACGACCTGAATCTGATAAAATTTGCAGTTCTTCTGTGCTATTCTTGAACCCAAAGGGGTGAATGTTATGATAGAAGTAGTCTATGAAAAGGAGAAACAAAAGGCGGAAGGGAATGAATGTTTTTTTCGGATTCCCAATAATATACGTCAGATCGGGGAGATAAACGGTACGCAAAAAATCTATATAGAAGATTATGCTTATACGTATCTGTGTAGAATCTCTTCTGAAAATTCTTCTATAGGCAGAGCTGCGATTCTTCTGGGACAGTCCAACTGGAAAGAAGGAGTTTCTTATCTGTTTATAAAAAGTGCAGTGGCGTTGCCGGAGATGGAAATTACAGAGGAACATCTGACATTTACAAGGGAAATATGGAATCATGTATATGAGAAAAACAAAGAATTTTTTCCGGAACAGGAAGTAGTCGGATGGTTTTTGTCCATTCCAGGATGTTCTATGGAACTTCATGATGTCATATGCAGAACACACCTGAATCATTTTGGAGGGAATGATAAGGTTCTTATGGTAATGGAACCCCTGGAAAAAGAGGAGGCCTTTTACAGATATGAAGAGGGGAAACTTTCCCGTCAAAATGGCTTTTATGTATATTATGAAAAAAATGAAGCAATGCAGAATTTTCTGGTTTCCCAAAATGAAAAATCAGAGAAGAAAAGTGAACAGGTAGAGGATCAGGCAGTTAAGAATTTCAGAAAAAAAATAGAAGATAAAACAGAAGAAAAAAAGCAGAAGAAAAAAAGCTCCCTTATGAAGACAGCCAGTGTATGTATGGGAGCTCTTTTGCTGGCAGTCAGTGCAATCTATCTCAAAGACCATAATGCAATGCCGGAATTGAATGAAAATATACAGAAAGAACCGGTAAATGAAAAAATAACAGAGGAATTGTCCAACGAAAAGGATACAGAAGAAATAGAAAATGAAGAAAAAGTAACAGAAGAAATGAAAGAAGAAACGAGAGAAGAAACGAGAGAAGAGCAGGCAATTAGTGAGCCGGTATCCGGAGAAACACATCAATCCTATATTATTCAACGGGGAGATACCCTGACAGGAATCAGCAGACGGTATTATGGAGATGCTTCGAAAATCAGAGAAATTTGTGAATTGAACCATCTGTCTGTGGAAGAATTTATTTTTCCCGGACAAAAAATTTTACTCCCATAGAAATTTGTGCTATAATAGCCGAAACAAACATATTTCGATAAGGGTAAAGGGAATGAAACGAATAAAAGAGAAGACAGCGACAAGCCGTGCACATAAAAAGGAAGATGGAAGTGATATTGCGGCGTACAAAAGAAAAATTGGACGTAAGAAACGAAGGGATCTGGAAAAGTTTCTTATTATGCTTCTTGTCATAATTGCAGTGGCAGCGATAGTGGTTATTGTATTTCAGAGGAGAGTTTACCATCAGTATACCAGTCTTTCCTCTGTTAAAAATGAGGATGTACAGTCTTATGGATACGTTCAGATGGATGACTGTATTTTGAAATATGGAACGAATGGAGCGTTTTTGCTGGACAAGGATCAAAATACCGTATGGTCACAGTCATTTGAAATGACGAATCCTGTGGCAGATGTATGTGAAAATACAGCAGTAGTCGCAGATAAAGACAGTACTCTGATGTATATTTTTACAAAAGAAAAACCAGTAGGTGCCGTAGAAACAGCACAGCCTGTTTTGAAGGCCAGAGTGGCCCGTACCGGAGTGGTTGCAGCAGTATTACAGGATGGGGAAAAAACATGGATTAATTTCTATGCGAAAGATGGAAGCCTGATCGCGGAAAATCAGACGCGTATTGACAGTCCGGGTTATCCTCTGGATATTGCAGTTTCTCCGGATGGCAAACTGATTATGGTAAGCTATCTATATGCAGAAAATAGTCAGACGAACAGTTATGTGGCGTATTATAACTTCAGCAGTGCAGGGGAAGGAGAAATTGATAATATTGTTGCCGCATACACTTATGAGGGAATCGTAGTTCCTCAGGTGGAATATCTGGGAGATGGAACGTCGCTTGCATTCAGGGAGAACGGATTCTCTGTATATGAGGGAAATGATGCACCGAAAGAAACTGCGAAAGTAGAAATCAAAGGGAAAATCATAAGCACTTTTTATAATGAAAAATATGCAGGTATGGTTTTCAAAAGTGACGATAAAGATAAAAAATACACGATGCAAGTCTATGATTTGAATGGTAAGATGAAATTTGAGAAAAATTTTAATCTGGAATACACAGACATCCAAATCAGCAACAATATGATTATTATGAATAATGATACACAGGCTTGTATGGTGAATTTGAACGGTCAGGAAAAATTCAATGGAAGTTTTGATGAGGGAACGGTAAAAAATATATTCAGAATTGCTTCCAATCGTTACATTTTAGTTTCTGACAAAGGTGTTCATACAATTAAATTGAAGTAAGAAAATATAGAAATAACAGATACCCCGGCATTCCTGCCGGGGTTTTTGGGGATTACAGGAGAAATAGAAGATGAACTGGTTGAGTATAGTGATTTTAGCTGTGTTTGCTTTTTGTATTTTAAATGGATTTCGCAGAGGATTCATCCGGACAATTGCGGCTACGGTGTCTGTTTTTGTTAGTATGGTGTTTGTGTATGCGGTTAATCCTTATGTGTCAGAATTTATTGAAAATGAGACGGGAATCTATGAAGCAATAGAGGAAAAATGCAGTGGATTTATCGACACGGGAATGGAACAGATGGAAGAGACCATTCCGGAAAATCTGAAACAGATTCTGGTGGAACAGTATGGGGAAGCAATCGCTTCCGCAGCAGCTCATATGATTGTCAACAGTCTTTCGTTTCTGCTTACGTATCTGATTGTGTCTGTTGTTATACAGATTCTGGTTTCTGTTCTGGATGGAATTTTTAAATTGCCTGTATTGAATACAGTAAATCGTATAGCAGGAGGTGCAGCCGGATTCGTACAGGCACTGTTTTTTATTTGGATTTTCTTCTTGATTGTATTCTTATTATTGAATACAAAAATAGGAAAACAGGCAGTGGAGCTGATACAGGGAAATTTCTTTACAAAAAAACTGTATGATACAAATCTGTTGGTGCATTTTATGATGAGTCTGCTGAAGTAGGAGGAATAGGGATGGTACGGATTAAGGATATTGCAAAAGAAGCAGGAGTCAGTGCAACAACCGTTTCGAATGTAATTCATGGAAATACAAAAAAAGTGTCAAAAGCAAATATCGAAAAAATTCAGAGGATTCTGGAAGAGCATCAGTATATTCCAAGTATGAGTGCGCTTATGCTGGCAGAAAACCGGTCAAGACTGATTGGAGTTCTAATCGGAGGGGTAGGAGGGAAACGACGCAGTATTGCGCAGGATCCGTTTACGAGTATGATGCTCAGTGCGTTGGAACTGGAAATTTACAGACAGAATTATTATATGCTGTTTCATATGTCCAGCTCGTCGGAAGAAAACTGGAAGCTGGCAGCCACCTGGAAAGTGGAAGGACTGATTACGCTTGGCCTTACAGCAGAAGAAAATATTGAGCTGGCAAAAAGGTGTCAGATTCCGTTGGTCAGTATAGATAATTATTATTATGGACAGGAACAGGTAGATAACATTGGTCTTCAGGATTTTGAAGGCGGTTACAAAATGGGAAAATATCTTATTGACCAGGGAATGAAGAGGATTCTGTTTCTTGCTGACAATGACATTGGCGTTGACCATGAGCGGTGGATGGGACTTAAAAAAAGTGCAGAAGAGGCTGAAAAAGTAAGTGCAGAACAATGGATTATGCCTGGAAAAAAAGAATTTAGAGAAATATGGATGAAAGACCGGGCAGAGAAAATAAAATCGTACGATGCGTTGTTTTTTGCATCGGATCACTATGCACAGGAAGGAATTCAGTTTTTAATGGACTATGGAATCGAGGTACCTGGGGAAATTTCGGTTACCGGTTTTGATGACAGTCCCTATGCTTCTCTTTGTACACCGCGAATCACGACCATCCGGCAGGATGTGATGAAAAAAGGAAAAACAGTAGTGAGGAAACTTATGAGTCTGATTCGGGAAGAACCGTTTCAGGAAGAAGAAAGATTGCCGGTGGAATTAGTAGTTCGTGATTCTGTACAGAAAAAAGAATAAAAATTTAGTAAATTATACGTTTTGCGTAAAACCTATTGTGGCAGAACACAGGCTTTGTTATAATCAGCTTAAAGAACAAGGTTTTGCGTGAAACGTATTTTGCTTTAAAAATGTGTCAGGAGGATATGAGATCATGAACAAAAAATGGTGGAAAGAAAGTGTTGTATATCAGATTTATCCAAGAAGTTTTAATGACAGTAACGGAGATGGAATCGGGGATCTGAACGGAATTACAGAAAAACTGGATTACCTGAAAAATCTTGGTATTGATGTGATCTGGCTGTCACCAGTTTATCAGTCTCCAAATGATGATAATGGTTATGATATCAGCGATTATCAGGCGATTATGAAGGAATTCGGTACAATGGAAGATTTTGACTGTATGCTTGCAGCTGCTCATGAAAGAGGTATTAAAATTGTCATGGATCTTGTGGTAAATCATACTTCTGATGAACATGCATGGTTCATGGAAAGCAGAAAGTCCAAGGACAATCCTTATAGAGATTACTATATCTGGAGAGAAGGAAAAGACGGAAAAGAACCTAATAACTGGGGTTCCTGCTTTAGCGGTTCTGCATGGGTCTATGATGAAGCTACAGATATGTACTATCTCCATCTGTTTTCAAAGAAACAGCCGGATCTGAACTGGGAAAATCCAAAAGTACGCGATGAAGTTTTCTCTATGATGGACTGGTGGTGCCAGAAAGGAATCGATGGATTCCGTATGGATGTTATCAGTATGATATCAAAAGTAGAAGGATTACCGGATGGTAAGGTTTCTGATGGCCTTCATGGAGATCCGTCTCCTTTTGTACAGAATGGTCCCCGTGTACATGAATATCTGCAGGAAATGAATCAGAGAGTGCTGTCTAAATATGACCTTCTTACGGTTGGAGAATGTCCTGGAGTTACCGTAGAAGAAGCACAGCGTTATGCATCTGATAAAGGAACAGAGCTTGGAATGGTTTTCCAGTTTGAACATATGGGACTGGACGAGGGTGAATTTTCCAAGTGGAGTGACAGAAAGATTAAATTGACAGATCTGAAAGAAAATTTGACAAAATGGCAGAACGGGTTGGATGGAAAAGCATGGAATAGTTTATATTGGTGCAATCATGATCAGCCAAGAGTACTTTCCCGTTTTGGAAATGACAGTAAAGAATACAGAGAAGTATCTGCAAAAATGCTGGGAACCTGCCTTCATATGATGCAGGGTACACCATATGTATATCAGGGAGAAGAACTGGGAATGACAAATGTTCCGTTCAAATCTATAGATGACTTCCGTGATATCGAAAGTATCCGGGCATATCAGGAATATGTAGAAAGTGGTATTATTGATAAAGAAGATATGATGCGTTTCCTCTGTTATAAGAGCCGTGATAATGCCAGAACTCCAATGCAGTGGAACAGCGGAAAAAATGCAGGATTTACAGAAGGAACACCATGGATCATGGTAAATCCAAACTATAAAGAAATCAATGCAGAAGAACAGGTGGATCGTGCAGATTCTGTATTTAATTATTATAAAAAACTGATTGAACTGCGTCATAAAGAAGAAGTGATTGTTTATGGACATTATGAACTTCTTATGCCGGAAAGTGAAGAATTGTATGTATATACAAGAGAACTGGAAAATGAAAAGATTCTGGTAATCTGTAACTTTACAGAGAAAGAAGTGAAATATACGCTTCCGGAAGAATTTGAAAATGGAAAGATTCTTATCAGTAATTATGATAAGATGTCTGCAGATGCAGAAATGGAACTGAAACCTTATGAAGCAATGGTAATCAAAAAAGCCTGAAATAAGATGAACTACGAACGACGTACGCGTTATATATACGTGTGCGTCGTTTCTATGATTGGGAAACGTTAAAAAAAGGTTTGAAAAATGTTAAGAAAATTGTTGACATATGTAGATGAGAGTGATATTATTAAAGCCTACCGGTCATTGATCGGCAATCTTTTTGAAATAATAATTTTTAAAAAGATGAAAAAAGTTGTTGACAAGCTGATGAAGATGTGGTAATCTAATATAGCTGT
>JALFGN010000023.1 GCA_022777285.1 Blautia sp. | reverse complement strand
TTGCTACGAAAATAAAACTCGTATCCAAGAACTGAACCTTGACAACAAATGTTTTCAACAATTATGAAAGCATCGCAAAAAAGCAGTCACGATATTGGCTGCCAATAGTGAAATATGAATGATACAAAGATGGACTAACCTTGGGCTTCTACATGATAACCATGTTTCTCCAATTCCCGTATATAACGGGAAAGTTGCTTTTGCTCACAGTTTTTACGCCTGACCTCAAAACAGGATTCGTCAAAAAGAGTTCCCTGTTTTAGCATTGTATAGATGATGACAAGCAGTTTCCTGGCAAGAGCAACAATGGCTTTTTTCGCACCTTTTTTCTGTTTGATCCTCCAGTACCAGGCAGAAAGATAGGTATTCCGTTTTCCGGCAATTACCCAGGCAATTTCACAGAGCATACTTTTTATGTAGGGATTGCCTTTTGTGACAGATGTGCTTTTTCGTTTCCCGGCGCTTTCATTATTACCGGGGCACAGACCAGCCCATGAACAGATATGCTCTGCGGTTTTAAATGGTTTCATATCAACACCGATTTCAGCAATAATTGCACAGGAAGCGGTGGTGCTTATCCCATAAATGCTATTCAACTGTTCAACTTGCAGAGTAAATGGTTCCATATCTTGCTCGAGATCTTTTTCGATTTCATTAAGATGTTCTTTTAGGGAGTCATAATGGTTCATGAGGATTTTGAGAAATGCTTTTTGATGTTCCGAGAGGGTTCCATTTACGGACATGAGGATTTCATCTATACGGTTTCTTGTTTTTGTTTTTAAGCAGGAGTCCAAAGCAGTCCGGTCAATTTGGCCATGCTCAATCAGGTGCAGGATGATGTTCCTGCCGGAAGCGCCAAAAATATCAGAAATGAAGGAGGACAGACGGAAGCCGGAGCTTTGTAAAAATTTCTCAATCCTGTTTTTCTGGGATGTAATATCACGGATGATGCTCTTACGGTACCGGTTTAAGTCACGGAATTCCCGGATTCTTTTTTCGGGAATAAAGCTGCCATTCAGGAGCCCGGCACGGAGCAGGGTGGAAATCCATTCAGAATCCCGCATGTCTGTTTTTTTGCCGGGAACGTTCTTCATATGGCGTGCGTTTACAACCAACAAAGTAATATCTCCAGAGAATGCGTCTTCCAGTATTTCATAAATAGGCATCCAGTAAATGCCCGTGCTTTCCATAGCGACATGATGGCAGTTTTGGGAAACAATCCAATCCCGTAAGGCAATCATGTCTGGGATTAGGGTGGAAAATTCTCGGATTTCAGAATGTGTTGGCTTACCCAAAGGGCCAGTCAGGATACACGCAACAATTTTTTCTTTGTGGACATCCAGCCCACAGGAAGTTTCCAGAAGGTCTTTCATACAGAACATCTCCTTTGCAATAGAATTGGCAGGAGATTTGCCCGAGATAATGCGGACTTTGCTACTCGTGCTATCCATAAAAGGCGCGACAATATGCTGTGCTCAAGGGCAAAACATTTACGTTGAAAAACGGGGTGCAAATCCTCCAAGGTGCAATCAAACTTAATCCTGCCTAAGACTATTGTAAAGCAAGATAAGAAGCTAAAAAAGTAGTGGAGTCAATCCCCTATTTTCATTACAGGCTGAGATAAGCTTTCATGATTCGTTGAAAATTCAATACCTGGCAGTTATTCAGTTGTCAAAGTTCCGCTGCTATGCTGCTTGAAGCTGTGATTTCAATAATGCAGGTAATGTGTTCATAAATGTATCAACCAGATCATTGATTTTTTCTTCAGACAGTTCAGTGTTGTCGCTAAGCATGGTTCGGAACATTTGAAGCAGCATTTGAAATGCCTGTATCCATGTAATGTCAGACATTTCGTCAGAAAAGTATAGAAAAAGTTCACCCAATGAACGGTTGTCGTTGGATTCCCGGCTTTCCAGAGAAAGCATCATATATCGAGTAAAAACAACTGCTGTGTGAGCAGTCATTGCATCGTAAGATAAGGAGTTACATTCCCTGCTGAGGTTCAGATAGCTTTTGCATATCTTGAAGAAAACTTCGATATCCCAGCGCTTACCATAAATACGGATGATTTCATTTTCATCCAGGGTTGTATCTGTAGAGATAAGGCATAAATATTCCTTTCGCTTATTCCTGTTACGGACGTACACAACTTTAGCCGGAATGACTTTCCCATCCTTTACAACATCAACCAACACAGAAAGCAGGTATCGGGAACGACCGCGCCTCTTTTTATTCTGGTTGTAGATTGTGGTAAGAGACATATCTTTACCATTGTACCGAAAGAACATTTTGGGTGTCTTTTTTACCATGCCAATGACATCATAACCAATTGATATCACAGCATGGAGCGTACTTGGAGAAGAAAACCAACTGTCAAAAAGAACGTATTTGGCTGGAATAGCAACTTTTTTAGCGATTTTTAAGAGTTCAAGCATCGCCTGTGTTCCTTTTTGCATGGAAAGCATTCTTCGTTTGTATCCGACGGTCCGTTTGTCAACATCTGCCGCTTCATTACTCTGTTCTTTTTGTTTTCAGATGAGAGAAGAACGCTGTTGACGGGGAGAAATGTGCTTCCGTCTGACCATCCAAGCGTAAGCATACGGAATCCGAAACGGTATCTGTGATTTGCGTGGTCATAAGCCTTGGCAAGAAGTTCTACTTTCTTGGAACGATTGCGTTCGAACATGGAATCATCAATAATCAGTACATTTGTACGTTCCTTAGAATCCAAAGGTAAAATAGCATCCTTAATGATTCGGGAAGCTAACAGAGTCGTAAAGCGAATCCAATTAATTTGGATCATCTTCATGAAGCGGTACACAGTATCCTTTGCAAAACCAGGAGTATTTCGTCCGGTAATCAGGCTCATGTACATACTTCTGTTAGAGAAAATCAGCAAAAAAAGATACTGAAAAACTTCGACAACAGGAATTCCTTTTTTCTTATATGCATTGGATGCTTTTAATGCTGAAGAAATATGGAATCTTATAAAAAATCTTTTGATAGATTTAGAAATCTGCTTATCATTTTGGTTTGCTTGTGTTATACTTTTATTCATAGCATGAGCCTCCGGTTTTAATTGTTTTTGGACAACTCAATTATACCAAACCAGATGGTTTCATGCTATTTTATTGCCAGTATTTATTGAATTTTCAAGCACTTATTCAAGTGCGAAGTTTGAGTCCATAATTTATTTTTCATATATTATCTTTCTTTTCTGTATAAATGTGAAAATATTTAATTCACATTTGATGGAGCAATCTCTGTTAAGCATATTCTGTATTGAAATCTCCGATCGGTTCACCAAAATAGTCCCACGGACCAAGCTTTTTTGAGAATTTCTGGCCTTCTTTGATAAGCTTTAGCTGAAATCCATCCTGTATCACCTTTTATGAATGTAACAGATCCGGGTGAATGAAAATCTTCACTCTCTACCCAACATTTAACTTTCACATATGAAAGAGACTTTGTGCCGTACATAAGGCTCCCC
>JALFGN010000123.1 GCA_022777285.1 Blautia sp. | reverse complement strand
CTGAAAATGTTCGGATAAATCTGCCCGCACCTTATCCTCATCGGTGTACAGTACATCAATTTCTTTGTCCCTTTCCAGCGCAGAAGCGATTTCATAAAGTGCATTCGGTGACAGAAGATCGTCGTGATCCAGAAGACCGATAAACTCTCCGGAGGCCATCCCGAATGCTTCGTTGGTATTTTCTGCAATCCCTTTGTTTTCCAGCAGTTTTTTCCAGACTACTCTTTTGTCTCTCTCTGAATATTCCTTCAATACCTGTTCCATGGATTTATCATCCGGGCTGGCATTGGCAATGCACAGTTCCCAATTCCTGTACGTCTGTACCATAAGAGAATCTATCATCTGCCGCAGAAATAGTTCCGGTGTTCGGTATGCAGGAACGACAATACTAATCTTTGGTTCGTATTGCCATTTCCGATTCTTCTGCTTTTCCAACTCTTCCGGCTTTGGTCTGTACTGTTCAAACCATGGACCGTATGGTACCTCTTCCGGCTCAAAGCGTTCATGAAGACGGATCCAGAATTCCTTTGGTCCATAATGCTTCAGATAACGAAAGCCTTTTTGTATAGTATAAGGAGATAACTTTTTTATCAGTCTTCCCCATTCAATCCTTCCTTTTGCCATTTCACTTACCTGCCTTACGCTTTTTGCTTTTTTTCTTTCTTCTTTTCTTTCTTGCCAGAACAGAAATGATAATCATCACAAGGCCAAGAAGGATCAGGCCTCCTAAGATCGCCATGATACACTCATAAAAAGATGTTTCTTCCTGATTTTCCCACAGGCTTTCACTCTCTGTCTGTTCTTTCTCCAGCTCTTCCCGAATCTGCTCCTCTTCTTCCTGGGCAGCTTCTTCGTCCTGTATACGGGCAGCCTCATTCACAACTGCCTCTCCGGTCTGATATCCATGAAACAATAGACGTTCCTTTTCTTCTTTCGATGTACCGTCTCCCTGCATTTCAATTTCCACTTCATCCGGCTGCGTTCCCTTCGGAACGACTGCAACCCCTCCGGATACAAGATACGCTTCCGGAATCACATGAAGTTTTTCAAATTCTTTGGCATACTCTGCAAGCATAACCGTGTCGGTAAAAATCTGGGTTCCTTTATAATGCATGACTACTGCAATATATACAGTGCCCTCTTTTTCAAAATAGGTAACCAGAGTATTCAGAGCAGCATCCGTATATCCGGTTTTTCCTCCGAGACATCCCTCATAACTCCAGTCACCGCCTTCCCCCAGAAGTGCATGATGATTGGAAAGCTCTCTTGGTTGACTGGTCATATTCGTGGCCGGAATGGTATAATATTTCGTCCCGGTTATTTTTCTGAAATCCTCATTTTCATAGGCAGCCCGGGCAATCAAAGCCAGATCATAGGCCGTGGTATAGTGGTTTTCATCATGAAGACCATTCGCATTGACAAAATGGGTATTCCTGCATCCCAGTTCCTCTGCCTTCTGATTCATCAGTTCCACAAATCCTTCCAGGCTTCCCCCTACCTGCATAGCAACCTGAGTAGAAACTTCATTTCCGGAAACCAGCATAATTGCATACAGACACTGTTCCATCGTCAATGTCTCCCCCACCTGTAATACAGGCGTTACATAACTGTTCCCCGGAACTGCCTCTCTAAGTCCTTCTGCTGTAAAAGTTACGGTATCGGTAAGGCTGGAATTTTCCAGTGCTACCAGCGCAGTCATGATTTTTGTGGTGCTGGCCGGATATCTTTTTTCTTCCATGGCTTTATTATAGATTACCGTTCCGGTTTCCTGTTCCATTACCACCCCTGCATCACACATAATAGCAGGTCCCTGAGGCCATCCTTCTATATCATTGGTTACTGTAGGAATATCGTAAGTCGCATTTTTGCAGGCATCCTGGGAACGTTTAATCAATCCTGGATTATCTGCATATACCGTACTGGCGCACATACACACAGATACCAGGATGACTGCCACAGATTTTATAAACTTATTTTTCATATTTTCTATTCTCCCTGTTGTTCCAAAAACTGTCATCATACAAGTTCAAAATCTCCTGCTTCACATTTTTCCAATCACGTATGCCGGCTGTCTGTTTTCCTCCTTCCAGAAGCTTTGTCCGAAGTTCTGTATCCTCCACAATTCTGTAGATACAAGCAACTGCTTCCTCTGGATTTTTAGGATCATACAACAGACAGTTTTCTCCGTCCCGCAAATATTCCGCATTTCCTCCATTGGGACGTACCACTGCAATTCCTCCTGTCGCCATCATTTCCAAAGGCGGATAAGAAAAACTTTCCAGAACACTGGTCTTCAGAAGTATGTGACATTCCTGATACACCTTTGGCACCTGCGCAAAGGGTATTTTCTGAAAGAAACGATCCACTCTGTACCAGTCTTTCGGACTGGAATTATAAGACAGATACCAGATTTCAAACTGATCCGGATCCAGATTTTCCACAATCTGAAAAGCCTCATCTACATTTTTATGTTCTGCTCCACAGTCTCCCTCAATTAAAATTCTTATTTTTCCTGTATAATCCCGCCTTTTCCATGTAAAAGCAGTCGTATTCAAACCATTTGGAGCATAAACAGATTCCTGTCCAAACCTGTCTTTCAGCCAATTCTGACACCATCTGGATATGGTAACATAGCGAATTCCATTCTGACAATAGGTAGCATTTGCCATAGTCCGGTATATACTTCCAGGTTCATAAAAATCTGTTTCATAATTCTGAACAAGATAATATTTTTCTTTTATATTTGGAAATTTATGGAGCCATTTTTCCGTTACCCACATGGTTGCGATCATTTTTTGGAAGTATCCATTGACTGCTCCTTCTTTCAAAGGAAGAACCGGAAATTCCTGATTTTCAAATGTACAGGCAGTTTCTCTGGTATTTTCGGATAAAATGGTCACATCATACCCGGATTCCCGCAGAAAAATTGCGTGCCACATGGCTACCATAATCCCGCCACTGATATTCAGAGCAGGGAGAAGGATGCCTGCATTTTTTCTTCTGTGTGACCGGATAAAATCAGACAGTTCCTTTCCTGTATAAAGGGTCAGATATTCCCGTCTGCAGCGTTCCCATGCCCGATATCCCACTGCTTGGCGCAGCTCTTTTTGCTCAATCAGCATAGACAGACAGTTTTTCCATTCTTCCTGACTGCTGCATAGATAACCGGTAACGCCATTCTGGATGGTCTCGGCAAAAGCTCCCAGATTAGAAGCCACAGTCACGACCTGAACCAGGGCTGCCTCCATCCATTTATTTTCCGACTTTGCCCGGTTAAACACCGTATCCTCCAAAGGTGCCAGATTAATATCCACTTCGCAGATCATACGCGGGAGATTTTTCCAGTCTGTGAAGGGCTTTACAAGAATTCGTTCTCCAAACTTCCGAAGGCCTGGCGGTAATTCCAGTTCTCCCACGGTTACCAGTTCCAGATTCCTGTATTGTTCCATCAGTTCTTCCAGCACCGGAAGAATCATTTCTATATCCGGATTATGCGTAATACTGCCGCTGAAATATCCCAATCGGACTTTCCCATCATCCGGACATTTTTTCCTCTCTTTCCATGCTGCTGCAGACAACTGCATCATAGCTTCCGAAGCCCGGTTCCGGTTAATCAGAACCTCAGGAACATGATTTTTTAAGGCTTCTGCCAAAGCGGCAGTTGTGGTAACAGCTCCCTGACACAAGTCAAGGAGCTGTCCATAGGCACGCACATTATCATCGTATGCTTTTCTTTCCGGAGCATCCAGAGAATTTACATAAGGAATGGTGTCTGTATATTTGGTATCAAACACCAGATCATCGATATCATAAAGCACAGTCTTTCCATAACTTTTGGCTTTTTGAACAAATTCTCCGATTGTTTCTGTCCAGGGACAGCGAAAAAACACAAACACGCTGTACTGACGTACCTGTCTAAGATCCAAATCTGCAAAATACACTTCCTGGGAAGTGATTCCGTTGGCTTCCAACTGCTCTCTCTGGTGAGAAACCCGGTAACGTCCCGGATGGGGAAGACGGGCATCACAGCCATTAATAAAGAGCACATCATAGTACGTTTCCATTGTGTCTTTTCTTTTTTGCTGTCTCATACGCTTTTTCATATAGGCACCGGCAAGCCTTCCCAGCTGACCGATTCCCTCTTGTCGCACTGTATCCAGTGCTTTCCCTGTAAGATTTTTCAACTCACTCATATATTTCTCCCGGAATTATGACAGAAGACCACTTACATTCTGAAGGTACAGAGGCAAAAGAATTCTGCCCCATACATATACAGCAATTGCCGCTACTGCAGCTGCTACTATGTAAAAACAATATTTTTTCAGTTTCTCATTTTTAATAAACCGGTCTGCCAAACGACTGCATCCCACTGTCACAAAATACATAAGAGGAATCAGCATGGGCATACTATATCTGCCCTGTGGCTGATAATCGGATGTATAAGAATAATACAGATTTAAAATATTGGGAATGACCAGCGCGATCAACATAGTTATATGAAACAATCCATTCGGAGAAATTCCCTTTTGTCGTATGACAACTTCCTGAATCGTCTCCTGGTCGTTCCATTTTTTCTCAATCGAAACCTTGTTTCTCCTCAGATAAAACAGGTCCCTTCCTTTCCATATCACAGCCGCAAGTCCGGTTCCCAGCATAAGCAGATATGGAAAATAAATCATTTTAGAAAGAAAAATCTGATTATATCCCAAAACGCCAACAACCCCAAGAATCACATAACTCGTCCAGCGATAAGGCATCCATTCCTGTTTATACAGCAGCATGGTCAGGATATTTGCATCCGGATATTCCTGAAACGTGGTAACATTATTCGGATTAAATTCCGGTTTTGCATATTTTATGGCATATTCATGCATCGTACGCCGCGCAAGAAAATCTCCGTCATAAATCATAGAATTCCGCACAAACCACCAGCCAGCCAACACTGCAACCACTGCTGTTACAAGAAAGCCTCCAAGAAACAGCCTCTTCCAGTCCGGCTTTTTCTTTCCATATCCAAGCGCCGATACAGCAAAAAAAAGTATGCTGCATACCCCATAACCATAGGCATTGTAATAAGACAACACACACAGAGAAAGGGAAATTCCCAGAAGAATGCAGTTTTTTACCGTCCATCCTTCTTCCAGTGCACGAACCCACATATAAATTATGCAGGCCGAAGAAAACAGTGCCAATCCGTCCGTGTTCACATAAGTAAACAGAATTGCTGCTCCCGGCAACATCGTGCAGAGAAAGCAAAACAATACACGTTCCTGTTTTTTGAACCGTTTTTCTCCTATACGAAAAATCAAAAACGCACTTGCAGTTCCAAAAAGCACATTGGCCATGCGGGCAGCAATCACAAGCGCCCATTCACTTTGCGTAAACAGGGATGTGATCTTCATAAATACTGCTGAAATAATATAGCTTAAAATAGGATTAAATGCATAGGAAATTCCCCAGTCTGCATTGCGAATTTCCGGATCGCCTCCATGCGGAAGTGTTCCATGTTCATAAATATACTGCACGATCTGATATCGCATTTTCTCATCCGGAGAAAAATTAAACCGCTGGGTACAGGCCCATGCCAGATAAACAAAAAATACAAACAGAAGAAACAGGATCCGATACCGGTTTCTTTTATTTTTCTCTCTTTGCTTCATCTTCTTCGATGCCTCTTAAGATTGCTTCTTTTACTTTTTCCGCTTCTCTGTCCCAGGAAGTATTCTGTGCAAATGCCAGCCCTTTTGCCCGGATCTGTGCCAGTTTATCCGGATGTTTCAAGTAATATTCCATCGTATCTGCAATCTGGATCGGATCGTAATCTACCAGAACAGAATTCTCCTCATTGACCATCCAGGTGCTGTTTTCCCCTTTCGAACATACCGCCACAGAATTGCATGCCATAACTTCCAGAGGAAGCAGAGAGAGATTTGTATTGGAAATGATCAGGCACATGTCACATTTCACATAAGAATCTGCCAGCACCTGTGGTGTCACAGTTCCGAGATTCTGATGTGGGAATGGAATTTCATAGTTGCTTACATCCCATCCGGCAAAGATCACTTCCAGATTCGGTATTTTTTTCCATAATTCATTGATTGCCAGCATGCCCAGTTCAAAATCACGTCTTGGAGTAACTGGTCTTGCATAGAAGAATACTCGCGGAGTTGCATCTGTCTTTTCTTTTGGTTTATAAATTTTATCATCATAAGAGAAATGAAAACTGTCTGCAGTCATATGGTATTCCCTGCGCATAAGATCTCTCAGCCAGTCTCCTGCAGTAATCCCCCGGAATCCCATTTTATAAGTATTTTCAGCAAATTCATATTCCGATCCATGGGCATAAAAATAAGGTTCAAAATCCTGCACAAAATAAAACTTTGAAACGGTGTTATCAAACCGTTTTACGAAATAAGCCGTTGTCCATGCAGTTGCCACGGTTCCATGTGCAAAGCCCATCTGTTCTACATCACAATAAACCTCAACTCTTGAATCCAGCAGCGGAAAATGCTGTTTCAGGAAACTGCGGATGGATTCATTGTCCTTAAATGTGGGGGACATATAAAGATAGATTTTACTATGGAATCCAAGTTTTTCCAGATTTGATACAAACCGGAAAATAGTGGTATGTCCGCCGGAACCTGGACTCATCTCTGGAATTACCCAGTTCAGTGTGATTTTTCCCTCTTTTTTTGCAGCCTTGTACGCCTTTTCATCAAATGGAATTTTTTCTCTGTCTACAATAAAGTGAAAAAATCCCAACAGGTCATTCTTTGGCGGAATCGGTGCCGGTCCCTTTTTCATACGTTTCAGTGTTGCTTTTACACCATTGTTTTTCAAATATCTCAGTCCTCTTACTGCCACATGATCATTCATATTTCTTTCCTTTCTAAGCTTTTCTCTGTTTATACTGCTGTGATATATGCCTGTCCAGAAATTCCTGCTTTTTTCTGGAATAGGTATGATATTTTCCGCCCAGAGTTCCGCCCCAGAAACGGGCTATATTACGGAACAGGGAATAAAAAGCCCATTGGATTTTTGTTTTTTTTGAAACAGGCTGATGACGAATATATACACAATCGCCCCGTACCTGACGGAGCAGAAGTCTTGGAAGCTGTTTCCACCGCTGTACCATCATATACTGGTGTATCTCATAAATTCCTTTGTATTCATCATAATATCTTGCAAAATAAGTTCCCAATTTAAAATTATGAGAATGATATACCGGCGCATAAGGACAATATACTTTCTTATACCCCATCTCAATCATTTTTCGGGCCCAGATTTGATCTTCTGCAAAATTCACATCCGGATAGGGATATTTTTCAAACACATCTCGTCTCACGCAGGAGTTATTGTCGGAAAAAAATGCCAGTACGTGACGATACCCTTCTTCTCTTTCATACCGCTCGGGATCATCCAGATAAAAAATCGTATTCGTTTCACCAAATCCTTTGAAATGTCCCTCCAGATCCCTTTTATCAATAAAATTACAATCCGGATAAGGATAATGAATTCCAAATCCGCCTACCACTTCCGGATCCATTTTCATTGCATCAATAAAATTCTGAAGCCAGGTATCCGAGGCAGGCAAAGCATCCTGTGTGATAAATACAATATAGGTGCCGCTGCCTTTTGAAGCACCATAATTTCTTGTTTTTCCATGCCCAAATTCAGAAGCAGGAATCTCATACAGTTTGCACGGATACTTATGAATCACATCCAGGGTTCCATCTTTTGAGCCGGAATCCACACAAATCACTTCGTACTCGTATTCTGTCTTCTGAGAAAATACCATTTTCAAAACCTCATCAAAGAGAGACCCTGCATTCTTGGTAGGGATTACAATGGATACATCCATAATTAATTACCTCTTTTTACTATATTCCGCATTTTTTTATACATCTTATAAGCCTGAAGGCTTTCAATTCTGCGTATTCTCTGTTCCATATGGAACACCTGATCTTTCAAAGCCAGATTCTGATCCATCAGTTCTCTTTCTCTTTTTATAAAATGAACCAACTGATCGATTGCACCGTCATTTTTCCGATAGATCAGATAATGAATCTCCAGGCGATCAAACCCGGCATTTTCAAACTCCAGAACCGGAGGTTCCAGAAAATAATAATCATCTATAATCAACAATTCACTGTTATGAGAAAAAGAAACTGCTGTCTTCTCGTTCTCTTTTCTTCCACTGATTTCATGTATTTTCAGAATGCATTTATGCCGTTCCGGCAAAATCCGGATTCTGTCGTATGTTTTCTTCACATCCAGAGAAATCGTCTTATGAATTTCTGTCTGGTCAAAGGTGCTAAAATTAATTTCTTCCCACTTTCCTTCTGTGAATCCTTCCACTTTCAGCTCATGTACCAATTGACTGTAATCCATATTTTTTACCGGATGTACGTCACAATGCATCTCTTTGTACAAATGTGAAAGCGCATATTTCTCATCTCTCCCGGCTACATATTCCTGGAATTTTACTTCCATTTCATAATAAACAGGAATCTCTTCCAGATTTACATAGCCCATGGCGTATAGTTCTCTTTGCTGCTCTTTATCCAGTTTTGCCACCGTTTCCTGCAGAAACAGGCTCCTTGCATAGATAAATTCCAGTGGAATTTCAAAAGGAAAGACCCACTCATAATCCACAACCGTACAGGTATCCCCTGTAATCAGATTGGCAGAAATCATATCTACATTGGAAACTGTTCCGGAATGCTGCGGTTTTTCAAATACCGGCATTCCGAATATTTTCTCAAATTCCGGACTGGTCTGAAAAGTATGCATGTTTTCCACAGAAAAAATCACATCTGCCAGAAAACGAAAATCCTTTTTCAATTCTTCATACTGACCGTTCTCTCCATGAAAGCGGATACGATTTTCCAGACTTTCTCCCTCTATAAACGGAAACCAGATGCCCTCTGCTGTTGCCTGGCAGGGACAGATTTTCACTCTTGTATCTCTGTAAAGCTCAGAAAGAACTGGATAGGATTTCTGCATGTTTTCCAGATGGGCTTTTCCTTCTTCGTGAATCGGTTTTTTCAGAATCTTTTTTTCCCCATCCTGTTCCAGGATCAATGTTGCAATCTGATATTTTTTCTCTCTGTCTTTGGAAAATTTCGAATACAAAACCTTACGCATGATGCTCCTCCTTTTTTCCGATTTCTACAAAAAAGGAATTTGAAAAATGAGGAAACAGTTCTGCATCAATGATTCCGTCAAAAGCCAGTCCCTCATCAAACAACAACAAACGGTCACTGTCAAAATTGCGCATATTATTTCTTAACTCACCTTTTTTCGGGAGATATTCATCGGAATAAATGGTTGTGGCAAATTTATAATCCGGATAAGGATAATAAAATTTATAATCATGATATCCCTTTTCATCCAACAGCTTTTCCAGTTCCCGTTTGCTGAACGTTTCCACTCCGTCTGTACCAGGATATCCTTCGATTCCTTCAAAATACTTTCCCACATGGTCTTCTTTACAGCCTGCAAAGTACTTCATTCCAAGACGGTTTTCAATGGCCATGAGAATCTTGCCGCCTGGTTTCAGATGACGATTGATTTTGTCCAGAAATACGCCATAAGCATCCGGTTCCTGAATATAGGTCTTTGCATATTCAAATACCCCGATTAAGGTCACATAATCAAAAGTCTCCTCAAGATTATCTGCTACCCGGTTGAAATTTCCAACCATGATTTCCAGATTATCTGCATCTTTATTCTTATAGGCATTAATAGTACTGCGCATTTTTGACAGATCATTTGCGACTACTCTTCCTGCTTTTTTGGCAAGAATGCCTGATATGGCACCACATCCCGCTCCCACTTCCAGTACAGAAGCCGAAGGCTCCATAGGATACCAGGCAAGAATATTTTCCCGCTGTTCCGACAGATGATACATCACCGCCCAGTTTTTCTCCCGGAGAATCAGATCCTGATACCGATCCGGCTCATTCTCCTTTACCAGTTGAAGCAAATGTTCTTCAATCGCACCATCGCTGTAGAAATCCTGACCATCGTAATAATCAAGATTTAGTGTAACCTTCCCAATCCTCTCACTCATCTCACTATCCCCTATGTTTTTTATGAATCATAAGATACGGTAGCATTCATATCGTAGAATCCTACGCTGTCCTTCTTGGAAAACACTTCCAGAAAGCATGCATTATAAAGTCTGTGGAACACTTCCAGATCATCATTCTTATATCCGGTACATCCAAAAGAAAGTAAATATTGTCCACTCTGAAGATTCAGAACCTGATCAAAATTTACGACTACTTCTTCTCCCTTTTTGCCCATCTTTGGCGTATAATTTTCCAATAATGTATTGGTTCCTGTAATTTCGGTTCCTTTTCTGTCTTTAATAATATAGGCAAAAATCGGATTCTTAATATCCTCATAAAAACGGATTTTCATCTTGATACGAAACTGTTTGTTCTTTTTCAGCGTCGATGTGATCTTTCCCTGATCATCTACAATAGCAAAATCTACAATCTCCGCTTCCCCGTTTCCATAAGAATCCACCTGCTGATTCAAAATCAGATCCTGTTTCCACTCTTTGGAAGCTTTTTTCTCTTCCTCCTGTGTCCTTGTTTCTTTTTCCTCTTCACTGGAATCTGTCTTTGCACTGTCATCGTACTGATTGGCCAGAATCTTCTTATATACATCTACCGCTTCTGCTGATGTTCCGGTCAACACATGATGTCCTTTATTGATCAGCATACTTCTTTCACAGTATTTGATCACACTTCCCATATCATGGGTAACAAAAATAATCGTCTTTCCTGCTTCTTTAAACTCATTAAACTTCCGGTAACACTTGGACTGGAAGAAAATATCACCAACACTCAAGGCTTCATCTACAATGAGAATATCCGGTTCCACATTGATTGCAACTGCAAAAGCAAGACGTGCAAACATACCGCTGGAATAGGTCTTACAGGGCTGATAGATAAAATCTCCGATTTCTGCAAAATTAATAATGTCATCCAGTTTTGCAGTCATCTCTTCTCTGGAAAATCCGAGCATCGTCCCATTCAGATAAATATTTTCAATTCCTGTATATTCCATATTGAAACCTGCACCCAGTTCCAGAAGCGCACTGATCTTTCCCTTTACTTCCACACTTCCGCCGGAAGGACTGAGTACACCTGTGATAATTTTCAGTAACGTAGATTTACCGGAACCATTGGTTCCGATGATGCCCACACATTCTCCCTTGTGTACGTCAAGAGAAATTCCCTCCAGTGCAAAATGGTCTGTATGATACGATTTATGTGTGAGAGACAGAGATTCTTTCAGTCTGTCTACCGGTTTATCAAATAATTTATATACTTTGCTGACATCTTTGATTGAAACAACAATATCGTCCATTCGTACCTCCTACAATACATCTGAAAAATGTACTCTCAATCTGCGGAAAACAGTAAATCCCACGATTCCAAGTAAAACCGTGATCACCCAGAAGTAAAGTGTCATGCCCGGGCGCTCCCAGAACCAGATTCCGTCCATAAAACTGTCACGATATCCCTGTACCACATAAAACATAGGATTCAGTTTTAACAGGAATGCAATTTTTTCAGGCATATGAAAGGTTGACATATCCCACATAATCGGACAGGCCCACATGCCTACCTGCATCAGAATATTAATGATCGTTCCGAAATCTCTGAAAAAAGGAACAATCGAACAGGTAAAATATGCCAATGCTGTAATCAGACAAATGGCACATATCGTATAATAACCAAGCTGAATCATCTGAATAATCGGTGTTTTTCCCATCAGGAAATACACAACTACAGAAAACACAATAAAAAACAGATGCACAAACAGCGCTGACAAAATCTTCACCAGAGGAAGTACACTGATTTTAAACACTACTTTTTTTACCAGATAGCTGTATTCCAGCAGACAGTTGGTGGCATTGATCACTCCCTCGGAAAAGAAAAACCAGGGAATAATACCGGCAATCAGCCACAATGCATATGGATATCCATTAGGGGTATCCATAACACGGAAACCGAACTGGAAAATAAAAATATAGATCAGAATCGTTACCATAGGCTGTACAAAAGCCCAGAGGATTCCGAAATAAGAACCTGCATATTTGGTCTTGAAATCATTTTTTCCCAGTTTCCAAACCAGATCTTTGTTCTTCCACAATTCTCTAAATATGTTCATCCTTTTCTCCTTACATTATCAAATGTATACTTAACCTATATATTGTATCATTTTTTTATCGGAATTTCAATGTGTGGGATTCACCGAAAAAACAGTGTCAATTCGCTTTTTTCAAAGAGATTGTTACACTGAACCATTCGGTATTCCATCCATATCTTCATAGGCATGTAATTTACCCAGATTACAAAAGGAGTCCTATAATATTGCTGATACGTTTCCATAACTTACGATTCTTTTTATTTTGTTCATGATTCATTCACCTGCCTTATTTCTTTCCGGATTTACACATAATCATAAGATAAACCAGAGGCGTAAGACGTTTTTTAATCAGCCAGCTTCCCATTCTCCGGTTTCTCGTTTTCAAATGGCAATGTCTGCTTGCATACTGAACACAATCATCACAAATCCATTTTTTCATTTCTTTTCTTCTTTCCTTTTTGGTAAACATCTGATTTTCATAAATATCTTCCAGAAAGTATAACGTAGAAATCATAAAATTATCACTCAACTGACGAATTCCATCTCTTACATCCAGATATTTCCGGCAAAAGTCAAGATTCAGTCGAAACAGCCTTTTTTTCACAGCAAGCTGCTGCATGTCCTTTTTCTGAGACAGGGAAGCTTCATTCGTACAATCATAATGATATAATCCCTTTTCTAATATTGTAACACTGGAAATTTTCTCAATATATTTAAGATTAAAAGTCAAATCCTCCCCAAGGGAAAGTTCTTCGGGAAATCCATTTGTAATCTGTTTTCTTACATATAATTTATTCCAGGGCGCATTCAGATAAAAGTTTTTAAACAGCCCTTCTACCTGAAGATCCAGTTCTCTTACCGGACACGTTTCTGCCATTTGTGGAACAATTTCTGTAACTTTGTTTTTTTCGTGTTTTACATACCCACAGATTACCAGTGATACCTTTGTCCTCTTCAGTGCTGTAACCAGATTTTCTGTCATGTCTTCTCTGATCCAGTCATCACTGTCTACAAACTGCACATATTCTCCCTGCGCAACTTTAAGTCCGGCATTTCTCGCACTGCTCACGCCTCCGTTTTCTTTATGAAGCACCCGGATTCTGTCATCACTTGCCTGCAATTCATCGCACAACTGGGACGTACCATCTGTTGATCCATCATCTACAATAATAATTTCCAGCCTTCTGTAGGTCTGACTGCATATACTGGCAACACACCGCTCCAAAACGGCTTTGCAGTTATAAGCCGGCACGATTACACTAACCATATCGATCTCCTTGTTTTTCCCTATTATTCTCTGATTTCATGATACTGAACATTATAATATACCCCTTCTCAAAATACAAGCAATCTCCAGTTCCCATCGCTTTACTGATAAAAACGAAACTTTTCTAATTCTAAATAATATGCTATAATATAGCAAAATTTATCAAAGGAGTTTTTCATAAAATGAGGCAAAGAAAACTTTTCACATCCATTCTTACTTTAATTGCCACTGTTATTACCTGTACTTCCTTTGATTCAGGAATTGTACAGGCCGCTCCTTCCTATTCCGGAAGTTCTAAAATCCATTTTATTACGCTTCCCGGTAATACCGATGCCATCCTTCTTGAATCCGATGGAAAATTCGGAATGGTGGATTCGGGAGAAGACCATGATTATCCGGATGGCAGTGACTCCAGATATCCGGATCGTCCAGGTATTATCAAGAATGCAGGATACGAAGATATTGTAATCTCCTATCTGTCTTCCCTGGGAGTTGACAGCAGCAACTTTGAATTTTATATCGGAACCCATCCCCATAGTGACCACATTGGTTCAGCCGATGAAATCATTCGTGAATTTCATCCGAAACGTGTATATATTCAAGAATATAAAGACAGTTACATCTCGAATTCCGGCAATCTTTGGGACAACCTTTATGTATATGACCACATGATCGAAGCTGCACAGGAAACAGGCGCAACTCTAATCCAATCCTTTGCAGAAGATGCACCCCTTTATCCGGAAAAAGTCTCTGTCACAGGCAGTATCACCTGGGATGACGATTCCAATGCATCCGGATCCCGCCCTTCTTCCGTAACCGTTCAGGTGACGAGACCGGATTCCTCCGATACGGTAACTGCTGAAGTCACACCGGAAGAAGAAAGTGATCTCTGGTCTTATTCCATCGAAGATCTTCCGAAGTATGATGACAAGAAAGAGCCGATCTCTTACACCATTCAGTTAGAAACACCGGACAATTATACTGTAACTACAGAAAATGGTTATGACTTTATCTGTACTGCTTCAGAAAAAAATCAGGACAGTACCCCCTGGAATCTGTCTCTCCCAAAAGAAGGCGGGGTTTATGATGACACAGACAGCGTTTCTTTCTATTCAGCAGAAAGCGACAACATGGAAACCAGTGACATTCCGGAAACGGATCAGGTAGATCCATCCAGTCCGCTGGACCCCAACAATAACCTGGAGTCAGAAGGCGTTGCTTCTGAAAGAACCGGTATGTTCGATGATTTTTCCGGCCATACTTCCACTCCCAGCTTCACACTGGGTGATATGCAGATTCAAATCATGCACTACGGAACGGATTATATGACCAATCCCAAACCGGATGCCAACTATTTTTCTCTTGGCGTAAAAGTATCCGTCAATGGAAAAACTGCATTTCTTGCCGGTGACATTAACAATTACGAAGGTGCGGAAACTGCCCTTGCCGAAGAATTAGGTCAGGTAGACATTTTGAAACTGGGTCATCATGGATTCTACGGTTCCAATACCTGGAGTTATCTGCAGACGCTCAGTCCACAGATTGCTATTATGACAGGAAATTATTCTTATGTATCCAGTGAAACCTCCGATGATGAAATCAGCACACTGGATGCTCTTCTGAATCTTTCCGACATGGGCACAACGCTATATGCCACTGACTGGTATACCAATGATCTCCCTGCCATTGTAATCAACATGGGATGGTCCCTGTCCACCAACACACCAACCAATAAAGAAGTAGTAGCCACCGCAAAAAATAACAGTCCTTATACCAGAATTTATTATCTGGATGGTCTTGCAACTGCCCATACAGGATTCGTCACTTATCAAAACAATGTATTTTTGTTTGAAGATTCCAGATTTGCCTCTTCCGATAAATGGGCAAAAGATGATTCCGGAAATTCCTACTATTTTACTCAAAACGGAAATGCCGCTACCGGATGGCTGACACAGGATAATATCCGTTATTATTTTAATTCCAACGGAATTATGCAGACCAGTTGGGCTGACATTGATAATAACCGGTATTACTTTGAATCCTCCGGTAAAATGGTGACCGGTAAAAAGAAAATCAATGGAGACTATTATTACTTTGATACTTCCGGTGCCATGGTAAGAGATACTTATGTTTCTAATGATTACTATGATGAAAATGGAAAACTCATTGAAAACTATGTGGATCCAAACTGGAAACACAATGCAAAAGGCTGGTGGTATCAGCTCAGTGACGGCAGTTATCCCAAAAGTCAGTGGATGAAAATCCATGGTCTTTGGTATTATTTTGACAGTTCCGGATACCGGGTAACCGGATGGTTCAACTCTCAGTCAAACTGGTATTATTTTAATCAGGATGGCGTCATGCAGACTGGCTGGATCACAGTCAACAAAGAACGTTATTACCTGAATACATCCGGTAAAATGGTAACCGGATGGCTCAAAGACTCCGGTAAATGGTATTTCCTGAATAAATCCTCCGGTAAAATGATGACCGGATGGCTCAAAGATTCCGGTAAATGGTATTTCCTGGAGGAATCCTCCGGTAAAATGATGACCGGATGGCTCAAAGACAAAAATAACTGGTATTATTTAAACGCAGATGGAGCTATGACTACCGGATGGCAGACCGTAAAAAATAAGATTTATTACTTAGATTCCAATGGTATCATGATATCCAACAAATGGTGCAAGAACGGCAAATGGTATTACCTGACTTCCTCCGGTGCTGCTGCAACCGGATGGCTGAAGCTGGATGGAATCTGGTATTATTTTAATTCCGACAGTACTATGGCGACCGGATGGCTGAAACTGGATCAGAAAACCTATTATCTGAAAAGCAGCGGTGCCATGGTTACCGGATGGTTGAAAATCTCCGGCAAATGGTATTACTTCAACAAATCCGGCGTACGCATGGAAAGCTGTTGGATCGATGATAAATATTACGTAGATGAAAACGGTGTAATGCTTACCAATACCACGACTCCCGATGGATATCAGGTAGATAAAAACGGCGTAAAAATCAAAAAATAAAAGAAAACTGCGATGCATCCAAAAGTCATGCACCGCAGTTTTCTTATTTTTCTTTTTTTGTATCATACAGAAAATAACTGCATACGAACCAGAAAACCATCGCCTGAATACAATTCCAGTAAATAAGATTATTTTCTACCAGATTAATCGCAATCAGCCCGGCAATCCAGGCACATAATATATTGTTGCACTGATCTGACTGAAAGAAACAGGCCTTTACACACCGGACTGCCAGCTGTACAAAAAACAACATAAGAACCAGGAATCCTACCACTCCCGATGATACAAGCGCAGTAAGAAATAAATTATGTAACAATCCTCCCTTCATGGTGATTGCACGTTTCTCAGAAACAAAATACTGTCCGTATTCGTGCACATTATTCATCCCGACACCAAGAATCGGGTGTTGTTTCCACACTTCCAATCCTGCCTTCCATAATTCCACACGACCATTGCTGACACTTTCCAGATTTCCCTCTTCAAAATTTTCAATTCGTTCAAAAGAAATCTCTTCCTCTGTTTCCTCTTCGGAAGAAACCATAATCATAGGCGTGATCTTATAAATTGCTTTTGGCATCAGAATCAAAATTGCCATAACTCCAATGGTAATTCCCAAATACCGGACTCTGCCTTTAAAAGAAGAGGTTTTCATCCGATCAATTCCGATAAAGACAAAAACAATGAGAAGAAAAGCTGCACCTAAAAATGCAATCCAGGATCCTCTGCTCTGTGTCATGATCAGATAAAACATCTGAAGTCCAATGTTAAAATACAGAAATTTTTTCTTTCTTCCATATTTCCAAATCAGATAAAGACTTGCCATGATTGAAATAAAACAGATTGCTCCGGCCCGATTGGCATTATACAATCCCCAGAGACGATTTTCATAAAGGCCGTAGGCTGATATGGCACCATTCTCTTCCAGAATAATCGACACGTTAAAAATCAGCATTCCCACTGCGATTACTGCATAAAGAAGAGGAAAATAAATATTCAGCTTTAAAATATGCAGCATTTCTCTATCTACCTGCTGTCTTGTTTTTCCGTAAGTCTGATTCAGAAACAACAGACCTCCCACTGCAATGTACAAAGTCGAACTGACATTGTCAAACAGATTATACTGTCTGTGAATCAATGCTGTAATGAAATTCAAGCAGACAAATACTGCGAAAATAACCGTATGTTTATTCATAAACATTTTCGGAACAGTAATTACTTTATATAATAAAATACAGCAGGCTACAATCAGCATTGCTTTTCTTGGAATACTAAGCACAATTGCAGCATGTTTCTCAGCGGATGCATAGATTAGGAATAAAACCACATAAAGCACCCAGAAGGGATTCTCCAGAATACTTTTTACTTTTGCAAACATATCTTGTCCTTTCATTTCACTATTACTCTCTTCATTTCTGAACTGTTTTTTTACCCATTTTTTCTTTTATACTTGCCAGAATCTGAAAAATCATATCTTTAAACACAAAAACAGTCAGCAGTATTCCCAAGAATACCGATACTATATTCCATACAATTCCTCTTGTATTATAAATCCAGATTACCAGGATCATCCATACCAGATAAGCAAGCAGGAATTTCCAGTCCATGTGTACTTTAATTTCTTTCATAAGAACGCGAATCCGAATGATAATATTGATGAAAAATCCGGTAAACAATGCCATACTTGCTCCTTGCACACCAACCCGCGGCAAAAGCAAATGAACCATTGTCACATTGACTACACTTCCAATTACTGTAGTATAGAATAAAATATTATTCTTTTTAATAGCTGTAAAAATATTTCCCAGAAATGCACTGACAGATGATGCCACTGTTCCCAGAAGATAATAAGGAACAAGAACTCTTGCAGGCGCATACGCTTCATTGATCATAATGGGAAATATCACATAAATAGCCGGAATCAACACTGCAATTCCCATTCCGAGAAATTTAATGTAGGAATTTAAAGCACTTGTATAAAAGCTTTCTTTCTCTCCATCTGCCGAAGCTTCTCTGGAATAGGACATTTCCTGCCAGGCCATATTAAAGCAGGTCGTAAACAATGTAATAAAAGAAGCAAATCTCCCTGCAATACTATACATACCATTCGCATCTGCTCCCAGTACATTGGTGATTGCTACCCGGTTGTAGCTTGTAAGAAACCAGTAAGCTACCGAGTTCATACAAAGAGGCACAGAAAATAAAAACAGCCTTTTAAACAACAGCGGTTGAAAATCTTTGTATGAAATCAGACGAGGAAAACGGATTCCATATCCCAATATGCAAATATTTAAAAGATATCCCATACAACCGGAAATAAATAATGCACTGTAATCCATCTTAAGGAGTACAATGAACAGAATATTGAAAATTACAGTTGTAAAGGAACTGATCAGTCCGGATGCCGTATACAGTGTATTTTTCTGGTAGGTTCTTGCCAGATATCCCATCAGATTCTGCATATTCATTAACAATCCATAAAAATACATAAATGGCAGATACTTAATATGAAAAATACATCCTGCTGCTGCCATAATAATCGTATACAAAACTGCAGAACATCCAAAAATTGCCAGCCCGCTGTTTATGGGTTTTTTCCGTTCATCCCCTTCATACTCGAAGGTAAAACGCATGATTCCGCTCCAGATATCAAGAAAGAGAACCGAGCATAAAAACGTAATGTATGCAATTGCTGCATCATACGTTCCCATATCTTTTGGACTGATATAAGCCGTGTATATGGGCAGAAGAAAAAAAGTAATCAGCTTCTGCAGTACTGTACCAACAAAGTAAATTCCTGATGTCTTGACAAATTTCCAAAAATTTTTCATACTCTATCGCTCATCCTCTTTCCACCATGCTTTAAAATCATGATGAGATACTTGTTTTTCTTTTGGCGGAAGTTTCATATAATCTCCATATTCAATTTCCAGAAAGGTTTCGTATCCTCTGGGTGCCTGAAACACTTTATCTTCAAAAGCCATATCCACCGTCTCCGAACAAACCCAGGCAGGCATCATATCCTTTGCTTTATAACCGGAAGTGAGACATCCTACGAATTCTGCTCCCTCCACCGGATATTTCTGACTGAGTTTATCCATAAGCCGCAGAATATTTTTACCGCCAATGCATTTCCGTATGATCCAGGTAAAAAATCTTCTTCTGTTGCCTGTCGTATAATTCCGACAGACCGTCTTATAGCTGCAAAAAGCCGGATAACGCTGTCGATCCCAGAACAGACATGTTTTTACATGTTTTTCATAGTCTTCTTTACATTTTCCCGGCAATCCATCATAAGGAAAAATATCCACATAAATTCCCATTTTACATTTTTTTTCAATATTCTCAATCAGTAAGGTTCTGGTATCAATGACCTTTCCAAATCCATAAATATATCCTCTGGTATTTTGCCTGTTTATCAATCGATAATGTGCGTTAGAATCTTGATTAATGATTTCTTCTATTTTTTTGTAGTCTTCTCTCGGCATCCAAATATCTACATCATCATCCCAAGGAATATAGCCTTTATGTCTGACTGCACCCAGCAACGTTCCATCGGACATGAAATAATGCAGTTGATTTTCCCTGCATATTCGATCAATATATTCCAGGATATCCAAAGCAATCGCCTGAATCTCCTGAACTTCCGAAATCTCTCGCATTTTATAACCTCTCAATTAAATTTCTCCAGATTTTTACGATTGTTTCTCTGTCAAACCGATCCAGTGTATCCTGTGAATGAACAGACATATTGTTTCTTACTTCTTCATTTTCTATCAGAAAGTTGATTTTTTCACACATAACCGTCTTATCATAAACAGGAACCAGATATCCATTTACAGAATCTGTTATAATTTCTGCCGGTCCGGTTTCACAGTCAAAACTGATAACCGGAAGGTAATTGGCTTGTGCTTCCAAGAGTACCATTGGAAGTCCTTCGTGATAAGAAGTCATAACATAAAAACTGTAATCTCCATATTTTTCATAGATATCCGAACACTGCCCCTGAAACAGAAGTTGTTTCTCTAAATGGCGTTTTTCTGCCTCCTGACGGATTTCCGGTAAAAGAGGACCATCTCCATAGACATGCCATTCCCAATCGGGATGCGCAGGAAGAACCTTTTGGGCAATGTCCAGCAACATATCAAACCCTTTTACTTTCGAAATTCTACCCACAGTAAGAATTTTCTTCGAAGTTTTAGCATATCCTGCGGAACGCTGTACCGTTTGCAGATCCAGCCAGTTGTAAATATTTTTTACGTTTTTTATATGAAATTTTTCTTCATAATGAAGCGCATCTCTTTTTGTTAATGTGATGACCTGATGCGCTGTTTTCGCTCCAAGCCATTCATAAAATTTCTGCGCAGTCCGAATATCAATTCTGTTTGCCAGGCTGGAATGTTCACATAACACTCTTTTCTGCCTTGTAAAAACAGAAAAAGCATATACAAAGAGATAGGCACCTGCACCCACGGAAAAGATAACTTTTACATCCTGATCCTTTAATGTTTTTCTGATTTTTTTTGCTGCAGGCAAAACTGCCTTTGTCGCATTTTTGATTCCTTTTGTGGCCTTGATTACTTTAACATTTTCGGGAAAATCATATGCAATTTTCCCGTCTGCATCTGTCATGGCGGAAACTACGATTACATTATAATATGAAGAAAGTTCCTTAGCCATAAGAGAAGTAACTCTCTGGGCGCCTCCTGCTACCGACATATTCTTTGTAACCAGGCAGATTGTTTTTTTACTCAATATTTTTTCCTCTGTAATACTCATATCCTCTGTCCACATCGATCAATACTGCCTCGTGCTTTGGAATCTGTTTCTCTTTTGGAGGCAGTTGCATGTAATCTCCAAATGCCATTTTCAGATAGGCATCATATCCTACCGGAATGGGCATCTGTAAGCCTTCAAATTCCTTATAAACAGCCTTTTCAAATGCCTCCTTCGGATATTCATTTGTCATGTACTCGAATCTTACACATAATTCTGTAATTTTCTTACAGTCCTTTATTTTATATTTAGACATCTGCTTCTCTGCAAATTTCCATACTTTTGTCTTCCGTTTCCAACCCGGAAAACAACACAACGCTGCCTTTCCCAATAGTTCCGGTATTTTTCCCTTGCTGGTAGGCGGATCCTGCAAACAGAATACCTGATAAACCAGGCCCCAGAAAATCTGGATTTTTCTTTTGATCCGGGAATCCGGACATCCATCCAGAGGCAATACTTCCAGACGAATTCCATGCGGAATATCCAAATCTTTCTGATTCTCTTTAATAAAGGTTGTATGTGGATCCACGATTGCCGTCAGCTGTGAACGGATAAAATGATTTTCGTCCGCTCTGCACAGAATATATTGATCAGCAGGCACTTCTCTTTTCCATAATCTGCACAGCTTTTCATAATCGTTTCTTGGCATAAATACATCAATATCATCATCCCATGGAATAAATCCCTGATGGCGCAAAGTGCCGATACAGCATCCACCGCAAAAATAAAACAACAAATTGTGTTTGTCACAGAATTCCTTAAAAAACACAAGAATCTCCAGAGATTTTTTCTGGAGTGCTTCGATTTCCGGATTGATTGCATGCATAGCTTTTATCTCCTTATTTTCTAAATTTCCCAACGGAATACTGTCTTAAAAGGTGTGTTCATATCATTGTGAAACACTCTGTGCAAGTCATCAATACTTGTCACAGGAGCGTCTTCGTAAATAATCAGACGCAGTCGATTCTGGACCATAGGATCTTGCATAAATTCAGAAGCTTTTTCAAAATCTTCTCTCCCTGAACGGCTGCTTCCTACAAAGAGAAGCCCCTTTTCCAAAATATCTCTTGTATTCACAGGTACCCTGTTTTCTGATACGCCCATAAGCATCACCGTTCCCTGCGGATTGATCACTCGAATAATATCTTCAATGGCTGTATAACTGCCTTCTCCCCCACAACACTCAAATGCATGATCCACCGCAAAATCTTCCGGAAGCTCTTCCGGTTTATAAACCTCATCCACAAAAGAAAAATAAGTAAGCTTCCTCTCATTTCGTCCAATCACAATGATCTTACTTTCCGGATAAAGCTTTCGAAGCACACAGGCAACCACAAATCCAAGACTTCCATTACCCCAGATTCCGATTCTGTCCCTGCATGCATGAGAAAGTTTCTGAAATCTGCCAGCAGCATGAACTGCCACACTGACAAACTCACTGATTGCTGCAATATTGCCCGGAACCGTTCCTGCAGATACGACCCGATTCGGATCAAGAGCAATATATTCCTGCAAAAATCCGTCTCTTCCACTGGAAAGAAATGCTGCACCTTTCGCATAGTTTTCATAAATACCGGATTTTTTTTCTCCCGGTACATTTGGTATCAGAATTACAGCTTCCCCTCTGGAAAAAGTGTCAGAAGGATCATAGACCACTTCTCCGCAACATTCATGGATCAGAGCCATAGGAAGTTTTTTTCTGAGAACCTTTCTGTCTCTCTTTCCCTGATAATATCTCTGGTCTGCATGACATACGGCCATATATTTGGGCCGTATGATTACTTTATCTTCAAAAGCAATATCTTCATACTTAACGGAAAATACCTGTGGGCTGACCAGCTGATATACATAATTAATCAATTAGATTTCCTCCAACCATTGCCTGCGCAACTTTATAATCTGTTACTGTGGTTATTTTCAAATTGGATACTTCTCCTCTTACAAGGCGTACTTCTGCATTTCTTACTACACCGATCTTACAGGCATCTGTTAAAATTGCCTTTTCCTCTTCTGTCAGATCATAATACCATTTCTTTAACAGATTTATCTGAAAGCTCTGTGGTGTCTGTCCCTGGTACATCCACTGACGATTTGGAATTTCTGTAATTACATTCCCATCTTTTGATGTTACAATCGTATCCGTTGCCGCAACGACTGTATCACAGGCTTTATATTTCAAGACGGTATCAATGTTATCATTAATAATTCTTGCAGTAACAAAAGGACGGACCGAATCATGTGTGATAATATAATGTTCCTCTGAACTTCCAAAATCCTTTTCCATCTGATCTACCAGATTCATAATTGTAGTATTTCGGTCTCCTCCACCTGCTACAATATGAATCTGCTCTTTTCTGATTTTTACGTATTTTTGAATGAGATCTTCCATATGAACCAGCCAATTGGGATGAACGCCAATATAAATCTCATCAATTCTCTCACATAAAAGAAATTTTTCCAGTGTATGGATAATAATCGGCTTGTCCCCTAAAGGTAAAAACTGTTTCGGCATATCGGAAATATTCATTCTTGATCCTACACCGCCTGCCAATATTGCACCAAATATCATTCTTTTTTTTCCTCCATAAAATCATTTTACACCAGTAACTTGTTTGATTCTTTCTGTCAAGGCTTCACAGGCTCTTCCTGACTCACAGCTTCCCAAAGCTTGGTGATGCGCCTGAATCTTTGCCCGGTTTTCATTTTCATCATAGTGTTCTATTTTTTCATACAGCTCTTCTTCTGTCCGGCACAATGGAAATGGCCACTCATAGATATCTGTATAAAATCCTGTGTTTTTAATATAACTGTCCAGATCCGGCGTATAAAGAAAACAAGGTCTGTATAAGAAGGAATATTCCCAGATACAGGAAGAGTAATCTGTAATCAATACATCGGCTGCACAAAGAAGTTCCTGCATATCCGGATAATCTCCCGCTTCCAGAATCTTCTTTCCTGTCACCTGAATCTGATATCCGTTCTGATAACGATGGGCTCTTCTCATAAAATACCAGTGTTTTCCATCTTGTCCAAGACACTCCAGAAGTTTATCTGCATCCAGTGTGATCACAGCTGCTTCCGGCCTGTAGGTAGGTGCAAACAAAACAATCTTATCTTCCGGAGAAAGTCCATATTCTTTTTTTACTTTTGCAGCCTGTTCTTCTGTTTCCTGACGTACAATTTTATCATTTCGTGGCATTCCCTGTTCCATAATCTCTCCTTTATATAAAAAAGCACCTCGAAACAGTTTTTCACTTGCCGCTTTACAGGTAGATACAAACAGACTGATATTATCCGCACAGATCTGCGCACGCTTTCTGGTAAACCAGTTTGCATCCGGCTTGTTGTTTTCTATTTTTTTATAAGCTCCGCCTCCATGCCAGGTATTAATAAAATACTGGCTTTTCCGAAACGGGAACCAGGGAGCATATGCACCGTTTGATACGATGACCTTTGCAGTCATCAACACAGGAAAAGACCCCAATGTAAAATGTTTGACTACTTTATATCCTTTTTCCTGCAGGAATCTGTAATTTTCCGGTTCACTCACAGCCCAGCAGATTTCAAATCTTCCCGGCTCCTTTTCTTCCAGATACTCACATAAATATTTCAGGTTACAGGAATACTCATTCGTTTTCCCTCCTGTAAGTCCGGTAAATAAAATACGGTTTTTCTTAACAGGAAGAATTCGCAAAGGCACGAGTAACAGTTTCAACACATAAAAAAACATTGTTTTCAAAAAAACTCCCATAGCACTCTCCATATCAACATCTCTTATAAGTATTTTATAATTCCATGAATGGCATAAGAACAGAAATAGAAACAGGAACGTATATATCCAAATCCCATATACCGGTATACCTTCCAATTCATACTTGCTGATTTCAATTTATTACCGGATTTTCCAGTCGTAGTAAGCCGATACAGAAGAAGGGGTTCATCAATTCCTGCAGCAATCCCGTATTTCTTCAATATTTTCAGCCATGTAATATAGTCTTCATGGCTGTCTTCATGCTCCATCGGAAATTCCCTGGCTACTTCTGTTTTCAGCAGAACAGAGGAACAGTTAATGCTGTTATGTCTTAATAATTCTTTGTACGTAATCCTTGCTTTTACAGGAATGTACTTTTCTGTGCAAGTACCGTCCGGACGCATCAGCTGCCGTCCGGTAGAACATAAAACAACTCCTGTTTCCTTTATCCTCTCAAGCTGTTTTTTTAATTTTCCTCCTGCCCAGATATCATCTGCATCCAAAAATGCCACATAAGGAGTCTCTGCCATAGAAACTCCTTTATTTCTGCTGCCTGCAGCTCCAAGATTTTTTTCATTGTGAATATAATGAACCGATTCATTCTCTTTATATTTTTCCATAACTGCATCCAGATGATCCGGTGATTGATCATTCAGCACCAATATCTCAACTGGAACCTCCTGATTCAACACAGATTCAATAGCAGCCTCAATCGTATCGGCACAATTATAGGCAGGAATGATTACTGTAATCAATTTTTCCATAGTCACTTTTTCTTCTGTTCGGAAGACCCGGCAGTCACCTGCCCTTCTTCCACTCCTTCTGTACTCTCTTTCATAAAAATAATTTTAATCGTAGTCAGAATCAATTTAAAATCAATCAGGATATGATATCCTTCTATATACATCAAATCCAGTTTCAACTTGTCATAAGCAGTTGTATTGTATTTTCCGTATATCTGTGCATATCCGGTAAGTCCCGCTTTTACCTTCAGTCTGTATGCAAATTCCGGTATTTCTTTTTCATACTCTTCTGCAATTTCCGGACGTTCCGGTCTCGGTCCTACAATACTCATATCCCCTTTCAGGATATTAAACAGCTGGGGCAATTCATCCATTCTTGTAGCTCTTATGAATTTTCCTACCGGTGTGATTCTGGAATCATTGGCGGAGGCAAGTCTTGCCACTCCATCCTTTTCCGCATCTACGATCATACTCCTGAATTTATAAACATAAAATTCCTTTCTTCCTTCCGTCAGTCTCTTCTGTTTGAACAGAACCGGTCCATGATCATAAGACTTGATCAGTATGGCTGCCACCAGCATAAAAGGAGAAGCAATCACAATCATGATCAGTGAAATTACAATATCCGTCAGTCTCTTAAAAAATTTCTGTCCAATTGTAAGCCCACTTCCTCTTACCAGCATAAGCGGTGTATCAAACATATGAAGGGATTCTGCATTTCTAAGAAGAATATCGGATACTTTCGGAGTAATATAAACACGAATTTCTTTTGCATAGCAATATTTCAGAATACGATTGCGCATTTCTGAATGTACATCGCTGATGACTACCCCGCCATCTTTGAACTTGTCAATTTCTTTCTGCAGGGCTTCCCAACCTGCGGAAACATTCATGCTTCCTCCAATCAGAAATTTATCTTTTCTGGATTCAATCTTATTACAAATAGGCTGAAACGGATATTCTCCATAAATTACCAGAAGTTCTCTGGGAGGAAATAATACATTCAGAATAAAATCAAAAATATAGCTGAATGCATAAATCAGAATGACCTCTGATACAGTCAGCAACATAAGCGGCATAACCGGAGGCAGTCCACGATACAGCAAAATCATCTGTCCATACATCACAACATGGAGGCAAAGAATTCCCACCATCTGGGAAAGCATTACATTTGTTCTGCGCAGTGTTCCTATTTTCAATCCTCCAAGAACGGAAAAGAACAAAAATGCAACAATCAGGTAGATAATTACCATAACTACATTTCCCTTTGCATAAAAGGGCTCTTTCCATAACCCCTGACTATAATATCTGTCCCATACATAGCCAAACATAAATGAAAACAGAACCAAAAGCAATGTGCAAAGACCTCCACGCACCAGTCTCCTTAATTCATCTCTCCTGCGTCTTTCCATTATTTACCAATTCTCCCATCGTATTTTGTGTTAATATTTTGTAATATTTTGAATTAAAATTTAACAATCTGCTAATAATATATCATATTGCTTTTCAGAAAACAACCCTGCTTAACCGGTATAGTATAAATAATACCCATCCACTTCTAAAAGCATTTCATATTCCAAATCTGCCCATTTCTTCACCGGATGATCCCCTTTCAGCACCAGAAAATTACACTCCGACAGTTCTATTGCAGACACAAAAGTCTCTCTGTCCTGCTGTTCTTCATGAAGTACCCCATACAAAACAGCAGCCTCCATCGTTTCTGCCTGAAAATCTTTTGTCGTATTTCTCCCATAAACCATATGAATTCCAGGATCATACTGACGAATATAAGAAAGTAAATCATCTGCTACGGCTGCTTTTATGGTTTCTTCCTGTGGATACTCCCGCATCTTCTGGCAGATTGGAATCACAGTCTGAGGAATTTTATAAAGATTGGTCGTTTTCTGAAATACATCTTCCCGATAGATCCAGGTTCCTCCTGCTGCTGTAAGGACCAAACTCCCTGCCAGAAGCAAAGTCTGTATGGTTTTTTTCCTTGTACTGCACACCAGAACAGTAAGCACCCATCCGATCAGAAGTGTTATGGGGAAAAGCCAGAACATTCTCCAATAGACACTTCTGCCGATCCCATAATCCATAATCAGCTTTGCTGACACGGGACACCAGAAAAGAAACAACATGAGTATACTGTACGCAGACAAAAATCTTGCTTTTTTACTTTCTTTTCTCTTCAAAAGTAAACACACAACTGCAGCCAGAAAACAAAACAGATACCATCCCTGCCCTCTGTATAATTCCCACATATCGTTTGTCAAATCCCATATTTCCTTCATACAAAAACTCCTATTTTACAAAAAGGTATAAAACTCCCAAGATTCCACAGGGGATACAAAGGAGAATTGTGTAAAACAGAATGATTGATTTTCTCTCTTTCACACATTTCAGCAATCCGCTTACTCCAATCATCAGTGGTGCAAAGAAAATCCCCATAGAAGAGCATAAGGCAAGCGCAAGGGATACCACAGACAGATACCACATTTTCTTTTGCTGTTTTTTCTCCACATACCACTTTAACAGATAAAAAAGCAGCAGCGGAATAAAAACTGACGCCAGCAAAGCTTTTCCCTGCCAGATACGAATCAGCAAAAACGTAGATGCTGTATAGATTGAATAATAACCAAATAAATTCATCCAGGCAATCAGCAATAAAAAAATTCCTCTTTTTTTCCTGCTTTTTCCGAATAAGAATCGGCCAAATAAAAAATAAACCATATAAGCAAGAGGAATCATTAGAAGAGGTATGCATGTATGTGCAAAAACAGCAGGCGGCATGCGGTAAATTTCACTGAGCATGGCAATAAACACAGGAAAGGGAGAAAGCACATATCTGGCTGGCTTCTCTTCCATTCTTTCTCCTGTATAGGAACTATATTGAAACAAACTGTCTGTTTCAAGCGTAGTAGATGCGGTTGCAACATAGAAAGCATCATCATCATCAATATGTGTATCGACTGTCCCCACATAAACCTGAAACACAATCAACAGCAATGCGGGCAGATACCAGACACAGGATTTCCATTGTTTCTGTAAGATTCTTTTTCCCAATGTTCTGAGTATACTTCGTTTCACATAAAAAGAACCGGCTGCTGTCAGAATCACAACTCCCTGATACCCCAACGCAAGAACATGATACGGCAGATTTGCAGCAGTTGCTCCAAGTGCCGCAATCTCAAAGGCTGCAAAAGCCGTAACGATCCCTTTCATAAGAATCTCCAGACTGCTGTCTTCTCTTCCTTCTTTCACCCAGAGCAATCCCAGTCCAAAAGCAAGAACCAACAGTCCTGCTGTTGCCAGAAAAATTTTAATAACTGTCATCATTCCCATATTCCGCAATTATTCCTTTATCCATTCTCCAGAATCCCCTAATCGGAACACCTGCCCCAGGGAATACTGATTTTTATTTCTGTTCAGTTTTCCGGATTTGCTGAAAAAGTACCATTTCCCTTTTTCGCACATCCATCCGGTCTTCATTCTTCCTTCTCCATCTGTTTCTTCCTCAAAATAATACCGTTCTCCCTGAATCTCTTTCCATCCGGTAACCATCTTTCCTTCTTCATCAGCAAAATACCAGGCGTCCTTATCGTGAATCCATCCGCATTTCATTCTTCCTGTATCAGAGAAATAATACCAATGCCCTTCTATTTTTTCCCAGTCCACTGCCATTTTCCCGTCTTCTTTCAGATAGTACCAATGATCCTCAAAAAAGAACCAGGTATCTTTCAGACAATCTCCATTTTCCCAACGATAATACCATTTTCTTCCTTCTTTCCTCCAGATCCCTGTTTTTCCTTCTTCTTGAATCTGCACTTCTGTTATTCTGTTTTCTCCTGCATCTGCATTGACCGTTGTCCATACAAAACCGACCATTTGCAAAGCAAGTAAAAATGCTGCACAATATTTTTTCAAATCGTTTCTCTCCCATTTTCTGTAGTTAAAATTATTATACAATATTATCCCATAAAAAACAAATCCCCAAGGGCTATTCTTGCCCTCAGGGAATCTTACTTTACATATTTTCTAACGTATGGATCATTTCGACCAGCTCATATCCATATCTTTCTGATGCTGCCCAGCCTACATGATTTGGATTTTCCTGTGATCCCAGCCATTCTACATAAGGCGCACAGTTTCTGGTCACATAGGTAAAACGAGTATCTACACATTCATTGACCAGATCTTCTTCTGAAGCATAAGCTTTCAGATGCTGTACCTGCGCTCTGATCCCGGTTCTCACATCCGGAAAAGTTTCTCCGGGTTCTCCGTTTCCGGTTGCTCCCAGACCGCCAAAATTAAACTGTGTAATTTTTACATCTCCACCAAACTGCAGCCAGCCGGTCTCCTTCATAGCCTGTACAAAAAGGACCTCTGCCCGAACACCTTCTGCTTCTGCTTCTTCTTTTATGATCTTACAAAAAACAGCAAGATCCCCGGCTCCTCCTTTTTCCAGTTCCTCCGCAGGATATTCATATCCGGATCTTTGTAAATTTTTGATCATCTGCTCTTCTGTCGAAGAAGTTTCACCCATAATCGTATATGAGTTTTCTGTCTGATCGTTCTCCTCTGTTTCTGTCCGTTTCATATCCGGGTTCCATTCACCAGAGTCTTCTAAATAATACCATTCTCCGTCTATTTTCTGCCAGCCCGTCTGCATGATTCCGGATTCATTAAAATAGTACCATTTTCCGTTAATTTTTTTCCATCCGGTTACCATTTCACCGGCTCCATTCAGGTAATACCAGTTACCGGAGGATTTCTTCCAGCCCGTCTGCATCACACCGGCACTGTTCAGATAGTACCACTTGCCATCAATCTCCTGCCAGTTCGTCAACATGACGCCGCTTGCATTGAAGTAATACCATTTCCTGCTGAGTCTCTTCCAGCCGGTCTGCATCTCTCCATCACTGTTCAGATAATACCAGTTATTGTCGATTTTCTTCCAGCCCGTCTGCATCACGCCGGCACTGTTCAGATAATACCAGAACTCGCCTATTTTTTTCCAGCCCGTCTGCATCACACCGGATCCATTCAGATAATACCAGTTCCCGTCAATCTTCTTCCAGCCCGTCTGCATCACACCGGCTCCATTCAGATAATACCAGGAACCGCCTACTTTCTGCCAGCCCGTCTGCATCACACCATCTGCATCCAGATAATACCACTTACTCTCTACCTCAATCCAGCCGGTCTGTTTTTCATTTCCTATGTAATAATACCATTTGCCATTGATTTTTTTCCATTCTCCGGCAGGTTTTGGTACTTCCTCGTATTCTTCGCCGCCAGTCTCTATGCCAAAATACTGAGCAATTCCGTAGGCATCCGCTTTGGCGAAATTCATCAGGTCTTCTTCGCTGTCCAGATACTGTGCATCCTGCTCACCGCTGATAAATGCATGTTCTACAATAATGGAAGGAATGCCTGCACGCATACCTTTTTCAATAATCGTATAATAATCCGAAGTACTTCCATCTGGATAAGTTCCTCCAGATGCTGAGTCTCTGTATTTCAAGCCCCGGTTATAAAGTCCTAAAGATGTGATGCGTTCCAGAATATTATTCGCCAGATGTTCTGCATTTTCTGCCACTTCTGTATTGTATCGTCCGGTTCTTGGAACAAGAATTTCCACACCGTTGGCAGAACTAGACTCATAAGAATTCAAATGAAGACTGACCAGAATATCCGCCTTTTTATCTACTGCATACTGAACACGATCACTTAATCCTACATAAGTATCATCTTCACGTGTCATGAAAACCGATAACTCTGCATATTTTTCCAATTCTGCTTTCAGATAAGTTCCAATTTTCAAAGTGAGTATCGATTCGGAATCTTCTCCATAAGCATTTTCAGCTCCTCCGTCTGAACCTCCATGCCCTGGATCGAGAACCACAATATAATCTTCTTTTTCTTCCGGTTTTTCCGCAAGTGTTTCATTTTCCCGAGATTCTGTCACAGGCAGGTTGTTGGTCTCCTCTATGGCAGTTTCAATCTCCTCTGCAGTCACACCTTCCTCTGATGTGATCACACATTCCTGAACCTGTCTGGCCGTTTCCGAATCCAGTGCTTCTTCTGAAGCATTCTCAGTATCCACGGACTCTCCCTGTACTTCTTCCACTACAGAAGTCGCCTGTTCCTCAGAAACCTCCACATGTTCCATTTCTTCCTTATTGTCCATTTTTACTGTATGTACCGTTCCCTGCACTACCGCCTGTGCGGAAACAAATACGCGCTGTTGATCCTCTTGTGCAACAGGAATCAGAAAAGCTGCCAGGTTTTCCTGCACTTCTTCTGCCTGTACTTCAATAAAATCTCCATTTCCATCCCGGTATGTAAGAGCTGCTCCATCCAGAATGTCTTCCTCCTCATCTCCGATTTCCAGAATAATCGATTGATACTCCCCATCATCCTGCATGAAAATATAGTTACAGGGAATCTCTGTCTCTGCAGTTTGTCCCGATTCTTCCGCACCCAATACCGGACTGCAGTTTGTAAAAAGCATTGCCAGAGTCAAAAGGATTGTCAATACTCTTTTCCATGATTCTTTCACCGTTGTCCTCCTCCTAAAGTTTCATTACTTTTTTGCAATTTTATTAAATTTGTTAACCAATTATTAAGTATACTATATTTGTATTAAGAAAGCAACAGAGCAGTTACTTAATTATTCCATTTTTCCCCTATGTGTGCTACAATGATTTTGTTTTTAAATTACTAACTCAATCGATTTCCAAGGAGTGTATCATGATTGATTTTAATATTCCGCCTTTCGTCGGAACCGAACTGAACTACATAGAACAAGCAATCCGCAATGGAAAGATCTGTGGAGATGGAGAATTTACCAAAAGATGCAGCAACTGGTTTACGCAACAGTTCTCTGTAAATCATGCATTGCTCACTACTTCCTGTACGCATGCACTGGAAATGGCAGCCCTTTTGTCAGATATCAAATCTGGAGATGAAGTGATTCTTCCTTCTTATACTTTTGTATCCACTGCAGATGCATTCGTTCAAAGAGGTGCATCTCTTGTTTTCGTGGATATTCGTCCGGATACCATGAATATTGATGAAACTCTGATCGAAGATGCCATTACTTCCCGTACAAAAGCAATTGTTCCGGTTCATTATGCAGGTGTTGCCTGTGAAATGGATACCATCATGGAGATTGCCTCCCGCCATCACCTGAAGGTTACCGAAGATGCCGCCCAGGGATTTTCCTCCCGCTATAAAGGAAAATTTCTCGGCACGATCGGAGACTTCGGCTGCCTGAGTTTTCATGAAACGAAAAACCTCAGTATGGGAGAAGGGGGTGCTCTGTTTTTCCAGGAGGAAAATTATCTGGAAAAAGCGGAGATTCTCCGGGAAAAAGGAACCAACCGAAGTAAGTTTTTCCGTGGTCAGGTGGATAAATACACCTGGCAGGACTATGGTTCCTCCTATCTTCCAAGCGATATGAATGCAGCTTATCTCTGGGCACAGCTGGAACAGGCCGATACCATCCAGAAAGACCGCATGGATACTTATCAATTCTATGACGAAAGACTCCGTCCTCTTGCCCAAAAAGGATATCTGGAACAACCGTTTGTTCCGGAGTATTGTGAACACAATGCTCATATGTATTATATCAAACTTCCGGATCTCCAGTCCCGGACAGACTTTATTGCCTATATGAAAGAGCATGGCATTATGAGTGTTTTTCACTATATTCCCCTTCACACATCTCCTGCCGGACAAAAATACGGTCGTTTTTCCGGAGAAGACCGGTATACAACAAAGGAAAGTGAGCGTCTGGTACGTCTGCCTCTGTATTATGGTCTTTCTATGGAAGAGAAAGAATATATCGTAAAAACAATCTTTGACTATTTTTCCTGAAAAAAGCAGACGTTCCAACCGGTGTACAAATGTACGGTTTGGAACGTCTGTCTTTTTTACATCTGATATAAAATAATCCCTGCAATAATCAAAAGATTTCCAATTACTTTCCCCTTTGTAAACTTCTCTTTTAAAATGAGACAGGATAAAATCATTACAAACACATAACTGAACGTATCTATGATCGAACCATATTTCATATCTACTTGCGTAAGGGCATATGTATTCAAAAGTAAAACCCCTGAAAAAATTATGTAAGCAGTGATCACACGCCAGTTCAGATATTCAAAAACAGGATGCCTGTAACTTCTGTTTGCACTCTGTTTTAATAAAAGCTGCGAAAATGCAGTAAAAAAAGTTCCAATATAAAGCAACAGCATATATTTATTCATATTTCTGCACCACCAACACTCCTGTTAATACCACCAACATACCAACAATATTCATAACGGATAAATTCTCATGAAAAATCAATCCAGCCCAGACCTGAGACCAGATCAAATAAACACTTCTGTTTGCATAAGCTACATTTAACTCAAACCGTTTAATCACCTTCTGCCAGGCTATTGCATAGATAAAGCAATTCAAAAACATCAGAAAAATACACAGATATAGTCGAATGTCATAGATGCCATGACGATTAAACTGAATGGATGCCAGTTTCGTCAATACACTGGTAAACGAAAATAACAGAATGTTCAGATGCAGTAAGAGATAATCCTTTATCTTTTCCATAGTTCCTCCAGATTCCCCTGATCCAGCCAGATACAACTGTAAAGTTTCCCCAGAGCCTGATTCAGTTTTCTTTCCTCTTCTGTCTTCATCAAAATATGCCCGATCCGGTCTGTTCCATTTAAGACTTTCTCCACCATATCTCCTTCCTTGTAATCCATCTGACAGAGAATCTCCTGTTTCTTCAATGCTTCGATTCCCTCCCTGTCTATTTTGCGAATCTTTCCCGTTACCGGAGAAAATACAAGTTTTGCCATGCAGGAAACATTGGATTTTCCTGAAAAATCAGGCTTTTCACCCAATGCTGCCTGAAGGATCTTTTCATACCAGTCATATCCCTGATTCACCGAAATCAATTCCGGAATACAGGTAGCCCCTGTTCTTCCTCCCATCTCAATGATCCAGACCTTATCCCCTTTTACAAAAACATCCGCATTTAAAGGACAGTTTTTCAATCCAAGCGCTTTTGCTGCCTTTAAGATCTGCAATCTCAGCTCCTGATCAAGCCTTGGTGAACCATCAAAGGGAAATCGATGCCCGGAAGGAATCGTGGTATTCGCTGCCCGGCAGATAAATTTTCTGTGCGGAAAAAATACCTCCAGATTCTCTTCTCCCATAAAAGCATCGACTCCGATTTCTTCTCCATCCAGCCATTCTTCCACCAGTACATAATTCTTCTTTGTTACAGCCCGGGCATTTTCGAACGCTGCTTGTAATTCCTGCCCATTCCCGGCTTTTAAGATTCCCCGACTCCCGGAACTGTCCACTGCTTTTACGACTACCGGATATCCGATTTGTTCTGCTGCCTGCAAAGCTTCTTCCCTGGAACAAACTTTATGAAAATCTGCTGTGGAAACCTGATGTCTGTGAAAAGCTTCCTTCATAAGTGCTTTATCCGTTGCCCGCTTTGCTGCTGAAAAATGGATTCCGGAAAGCCCCATATGTTCACATACATAACCGATGGCCCGCACTGCCACATCCGTTCCGGAAGTACAGATCCCCTGAATCTTTTCCTGTTGTGCCACCTGGAGAATCCCCTCGTAATCTCTTGTATCCAATGGAAAGAAACGATCTGCCATTGGAATTCCCGGATAATCCCCCGGTATACTTACAACCAGAGTCTCAAGTCCCATTTCTTTTGCTTTTCGTATAAGTGGTACCTGATAGATTCCGGCCCCCAATATCATGATTTTTCTCTTCATCTCTTTTCTCCATCTGTGTTGATACTCTCCCTGACAATAAACTGCGGGGTATGATTCAGCGTAAGTATAATTTTTCCCAGATATTCCCCTATAATTCCAAGGCTCATCAGAATCAATCCTGCAAATACAGTAACGACGCAAATCGTGGAAGCCCATCCTACCGGAATACCGGGATGCACCAGTTTTCGGATTATGGTAAGGAGCGCAGCGACAAATCCTGCCATTGCCATTACACCACCTGTTACAGAAGAAATCCGAAGCGGAATGACCGAATAATTCCAGTATGCCAGCCACAAACGAATCAGTCTTTTCAATGTATAATTCGATGTTCCTACTTCCCGTTTATGATGTTCTACTTCCACATTTCCGATATTGTGTGTGACTCTGTAAAAAATCCCGTCAATATAAGGATTGTAGCTGTCATATTTGATAACTTCCTCCGCTACCTTACGGGTAATGATCCAGAAATTGCTGGAAACGATTTCCTTTGGTCTGCCAAGAAGAATACGGGAGGATACTTCGTTTAATTTACTGCTGAGATTTTTAAGAGTAGAATTTTTCTTTTTCCCATAATGTCCATAAACCAGATCATATCCTTCCTGAATCTTTTCTACCAGTTTATGAATCTGCGATGGATGTGTCTGCATATCATCATCCATGCCCAGAACATAATCTCCCCTCACGTAATGAAGCGCTGCCATAAGTGCATTGTGCTGTCCAAAATTTCTCAGTAAATTTACGCCCTGCACAAAAGGATATTTTTCTGCCAGTTCCTTTATTTTTTCATAGGTACCATCTGTAGATCCATCATTGACCAGAACAAATTCACAATCATACCGATTGGTTTTTGAAAATTCGTCTATTGTCATCTCTACAACTTTTTTAATGGTTTTTTCAGAATAATAACAAGGAATCACAATTGATATTAACATATTTTTAAATTCCTTCCTGTTTTAATTTTCCTGCATACAGGCAATCATAGAATAACGGTGTTCCTCCGGTGTGAAGAAACAGAATATTTTTTCCGGTAATTTTCTGTTCTTCCAGATATTTTTCCATTCCAAGAAACGCTTTTCCTGTATAAACAGGATCCAGAGGGAGACTGTTTTTTCTGAATTGTCGCCGGATACAATCCAATATTTCTTCATCGTAGATCCCGTAACCACCTTTGTTATACTTACATTCCAGAAAAATTTCCTGATCAGTATCAAAATTTCGGGAAATCTTCCTGTCTTTCAGATAACTTTCTACTCCTGTCCGGATGACCGATACTCCTCTTTCATATTCTCTGGAAGAAACAGAAATTCCGATTATCTTTGTCGAATCCCCTGCCAGAATATGTCCACAGATCAATCCGGACTGTGTGGCTCCTGTACCGGAAGCATGAAAAATATAATCAAAGGAAAGCGCATGTTCTTCTTCAAAATCCTGTATTTCCCTGTATGCTTTTACATAGGCTGCTGTTGCTGTAGCTTCATTGCCTGTGCCCCATTTATTTCCATATATATAGTAAGGCTTTCTTCCTGTTTTCTCAATGGCTTTCATGGTCTCTTCCACTGCCGAAGCTATCTCTGCTTTCGTACAGGGGATAATTTTGGCTCCTAATAATTCCATAAGTCTGCTGTTTCCTGTCTCTTCTCTCTCTTTCTCATGCTCCTCTCTGGAACTGATCATATAACAGGGTATGTTCTGTATATAACATTGATTCGCAATGACTCTGCAAAGATTTGAGCGTGTATTTCCATAGACCACCATGGTATCGCAGTTTTTTTCTTCCATATCCCGAAAAAACTCACGGGCAATCCGCACCTTATTTCCTCCCAGAGAAAAAGGAAGCAAATCTTCTCGTTTTACATAAATCCGATTTCCATTTCCCTTTGTATTCTTAATGGGATAAATCGGTGAATTTTCATATCGTTCGAACATTTTCTCTCTTCCTCCTGATTTGATTCCTGCTTTTACACAGATTTGAATTCTGCCGAAAAAGTATTATATCGAAAAAAAGGAGACGTGTCAAAACACGTCTCCCAAACAGCCTGTTATTAACACTGTGTTGGATCTACTAAATTTGTTCCCGGTTTCAGTTTAATTGTTGCCGGTTTGTCAAACGGTTCATAATATCCATCACCGATGGTAATCTGAGAGCCTCTGCTTACATTTGTATAGATCCATTTTGCGTCTCTTACACAGAGACGAATGCATCCATGAGATGCCGGCTGACCCAGTTTGTTATAGTCTGCTGCATTTAAGTTATCGATTCTCTTCTCTGCACCTGCTACAGAGTGAATGAAAATTCCCTGATAAACATGAGAAGTGTACTGTCCCCAGGACGGTCCCATCAGTGCATGCCATCTGTCCTGATCACCGATATAGAAAGTACCGGTCGGTGTCGGTGTCGCCGGAAGTCCCACGGAACAGGTCATGGATTTTACTGGTATGATCCAGCCATTGCTTCCGTCTTTTGCAAAAATCGTAACCATACATCTGGTACGATTTACTCGGATTCTGTAAGGACCGCTGATCATATTGCTCACATCCTGTACCAGAACACCGTCGGAATTAAAGTACAGCTTGTATCCGCTAATATAATTCCATCCAGTCACCATGGCTCCGCTGCCCGGTTTCAGATAATACCATTTGCCGCCAATTTTCTGCCAGCTTTCCATACGATAGCCTTTTTCTGGTTTCAGGTAATACCATTTACCGTCTACCTTACGCCATCCATCCACCATAGCTCCGTTTCCTGGTTTCAGGTAATACCATTTATCAGAAACTTTACACCAGCCTTCGGCCATCGCTCCATTACCTGGTTTCAGATAATACCATTTACCGGAAAGTTTCAGCCAGCCTTCACGCATCGCTCCATTGCCTGGTGTCAGATAATACCATTTGCTGCCGATTTTCTGCCAGCCTTCCTGCATCGCTCCATCACCCGGTTTCAGGTAATACCATTTGCCGCCAACCTTTTTCCAACCTTCGGCCATTGCTCCGTTACCAGGATTCAGATAATACCATTTACCGGAAAGTTTCAGCCAGCCTTCCTGCATTGCTCCATTGCCCGGTTTCAGATAGTACCATTTGCCGTCAACTTCTACCCAGCCTTCCTGCATAATACCACTGGACGGATCCATATAATACCACTTGCCGCCGACCTTCTGCCAGCCTGTTTTCATAGCACCATCATCGGCTTTTCCAAGATAATACCAGTTTCCTTCATATTCCAGCCAGCCATATACGATATAACCGTCTTCTCCGAAATAATATTTTTCTCCGTCAATCTCTTTCCAGCAATTTTCCGGACGGGTACCATCTTCACACTGATACCAACGACCTTTTTCATCGGAATGCCATCCTGCCTCTACAGGAACATATTCCTGTACACATTTTCCATTTTCATCGAAAACATGTTTTTTGCCGTCGATCATCACACTGTCACTTTTCAGTAAAGAGAAATCATCTTTCAGATAATATTCTGCCCCGTTGATGGTCTGAAGCCCTTTCTTGCTCTTATCCTGTTTGCCGTCTTCTCCAAAGTAGTAATAATATTCTGTTCCGGCTTCATCTTTGTAAAGTTTCCATTCATTCTTTACAAGAATTCCTTCGTCTTTCAACCAGTAACTATCCCCGTTGATATCGGAATAATACCCCTCCTTGATCAACTCTGACGGTTTCTGCATTCCCAGATAAAAGCCAACCGGCAGTTCTGCCAGATTCTCCAGAATTTCTTTTTCCTCTCCACTATAGTAGTAGAAGAATTGATTTCCATCCTCGGAAAGCTTCCATCCGGATTTTCCTTTTCCGGCATCCCCTAACCAGTACATCAGTTTCGAGACGGTATCTTCTTTCTTTAAAGCACCTGTCTCGTAAATGCCCTCTGCTGTTTTCTCCGGTACTGCATCTGCTTCGTCTGATTGATACTGTGCCCAGGTTCCCTGTGCATCATCGTATACCCATTTGAATTCAAACCCTGTTTTTGATGCTGCATCGGCATATTTTCTGAAAATAACAGAAGTGATTTTGCCATCTGCATCGGTTACTTTTTCTACCGTCCAGTTACTGTCCTGTATCTCTTCTGCACTTTTTTCTGCAACCACATCTACACTATTTTCTGCCTCTTCCGTATTGTCCGGTTCTGCAACAGTATCCACGGTTACCTTCTCTTCAGAAACGGCAGCTCCTGCCGGCACCACAGAATTAAAAGACACTGTCAAAGCCAACAGCAACGCCATAAGCTTCATTCTACGCTTCTTCATCCTTCACCCTCATCCTTTCCTAATTTATTAACTCCTGATTCTAAAGTAATTCACCTTTAGATATGCCTATATTCTAACACCTTTTTTCCTTTATGACAACTGACTGCCCGAAAATCATTTATTAAATTTTCTTTACACACACCCAAGAATCCTTTCAGCAAGGAATACTGCCACGCAGGAAAATCCAGCCACTGTCACAAGACTTTTTTCCTTTACTGCGAAGACAACTGCTGTCACAAGCCCCGCAAAAGCAGAAACCGGTGATTCGGTTGCATAGAGAATCGCGGGAAAGGTCATTGCTGTCAGGCATGCATATGGTACATAATACAAAAAAGATCTTATATACACATTCGTAATCTTTTTCTGAAACAGAGTCAGGGGAAGCATACGGATCAGATAAGTAACCCCTGCCATCACAAAAATATAGGCATAAATCATTTTTCTTCCTCCTTAATCGGAAATAATATTGCACCGATACCTGCTGACAGAAGGGTACAAATAATAACCATAAATCCTCCTGAAATATTCCTCAGTACCGGTAAATAATAAAATCCTGTACTAAACAGCAAAGCAAGCATCACGACTGTCCGAACTGTTTTCTCTTTTTTTGCCGGCGGTACTACAATTGCAACAAACATACCATAAAGCGCAACTCCAAGGGCACTTCTTACAAAGGCAGGCATAATTGTACTTGCCACAGCACCGGTAAGCGTACCTCCTACCCATCCCAGTACAGGCAGCACAATCAGCCCATACATATAATACTGTCCGACCTTTTCTTTTTTGGAACTGGCCACTGCAAAGATTTCATCGGTCACTCCATAAGCAATGGTCAGCCGATGTCCTGTTTTCACACAAGGCGCCAGTTTTTGTGACAAAGATAAGGACATCAGTGCATAACGCATGTTGATCACCAACTGGGTAAGTGCCATCTCCAGAAGAGAAGAACCAGCCAGAATCACATGCAAGCCCGCAAACTGCCCTGCTGAAGTCAAATTAAACAAAGAAATCAGAACTGCATGCAAAGGTGACATACCACTGTTTACAGCCAGCATTCCGAATGTAAAACTGACCGAAAAATACCCAAGCGCAATTGGAATTCCATCCTTCATTCCCTCTTTTAGATTATTGTGCATCTTTTTTCCTCCTGTATTTTATTCACGCCAAAAATCAGGGATGAAGTTTTTTCTTCATCCCTGATTCTGATTACGCGAACCTCTTTGTTCGGATTTATTCCTGCAAAGCATTTTCCAGTACATAGACCAAATGCTTCAGTGCTTCCTCTTCATCTTCTCCTTCACATACCAGTTCAATCGTATCGCCGCCTCTTACACAAGCTCCAAGTACACTCAGAACACTTTTTGCATTTGCGGTAACCTCTTTGTAACTGAAAGTGATTAAACATTTAAACCGCATTGCTTCATTACAAAGCTTTCCTGCAGGTCTCAAATGAAGACCGATCAAATTATTCACTTTTACTTTCTGGCTAACCATTTTATCACTCCCTATTCATTTTCTTCCGTCTCATTTTTTTCAGTTACTTCTGCTGCCTTCACCAGTTTAAGCTTTACATTTACCTCTTCCAGAGAAGTGTATCCCTCCGGCAAAGTGACCATAACCGGAACTTCATACTCTCCTTCTTTATAAGAATTCAGATCAATACTCAGTGCAATCTGATCCTCCTCCAGATTCTGCAGATCATCCTGTGTACCAAGAATACGTACCGATACTTTTTCCCGGTCAAATACAAGATCCGTTCCTGCCGGTTTATTATTGACCGCAATACGATTTACCGGAATCTCATATTCTTTGCTGTTTAAAGGAAGGATTTTCACAGTGATCAGTGCTGTTTCACTGACATCCGTAGCCAACTCAATTCCTTCCGGAAGCAATTTGTCCAGATCAATTTTAACTTCATAGTCCTCCGACTTGCCACTGACATCTACCAAATACTCCGGAACAATCAATTGATTTCCATTTTCTTCAAATTCTTTCAGTGCCTCATCTGTTCCTGCGATATTTATTGTATTTGGCGTAGAAGATGCCTGGAATACATAATAACCATATCTTGGTTCTCCCTGCCACTGTACTTCAACCGGAACATCCTGTCTGATTTTCCATAGATCCACATTTACATCTACCGTAGTGGAAGGAATATCAAACTTCAGATAGGACATTTGTTTCTCAGAAAGTTCATCCAGATTCTTGTCAAAAATCCGCAATTCAGACTGTTTTGTGGTACTTGCTGACATGCCATTTACATCCACTCTTGCTACCACATTCCCAATCTTATTTACTATGGATTCCGGGCCGATAATCGTAACTCTGTCCGGGCTTGTCTCTGTTTTTCCGATTTCAAATCCTTTTTCCGGTTTTGTTTCTCCCGTATTCACGGCAATCGTAAATTCTTTACTTACCCGATTTTCTATCTCAATCGGAATATTCTGGGGCGTACATTCAATATTCTGACTGTCAATTCCAGGATAACTGACATACACCGGAACCATGATCGGATTCGAATCCATATTTACAATCTGTGTCAAATCTGCAACTGCAGAAATATTCTCTCTGTTGATTTTATTAATAATGGATGCTTCTGCCCGTACCTGAACATTGACTGTATCCTTACCTTCCGCCATTAGCGGTACCTGGTTCGTACTTTCTATATAGGATTCATTGGCAAATGTAACCGGTACATCGGTAATTACCCGGGTTCTTACCGGGTTCTGAATATTAATTACCAGAAACCAGATAAATATAGCTATCAGCAGGGAAAGAATTTTAAGGGTAAATTTATTCACCAGATTTTTCTCCATTCTTCACCCATCCTTTCCATATTTTTTTGTGTTTTATTTTATCCGGCGTTGCATTCTGCTCCTTTTTCAGTATTTCCCTCAGTCCTTCTCTTGTTACATCTACTTGAAGTCTGCCCTGTTTTGCAACCGATACACGTCCGGTTTCTTCTGATACGATAATAGTCAGAGAATCACTCACTTCACTGATTCCCACACCTGCGCGGTGACGGGTACCCAGATTCTTATTTAATTCCATATTATCGGACAAAGGAAGATAACAGGTAGCAGCCACGATTCGGTCTCCCCGCACAATAACTGCTCCATCATGAAGTGGTGTATTGTGCTCAAAAATATTGATCAGGAGCTGACTGCTCACGAGCGAATCCAGATAAATTCCTGTACGTGCATATTCATTCAATACCGTCTCTTTTTCTATTACGATGAGTGCACCCGTTTTTACTTCACCCATTTCAAAACTGGCTCTCACGATTTCATTCAACGTCCGGTCTGTAAAAAGTCCGTCCTCCTCTTTTTTATTATTATCAAATGGAATAATGCTGCTGACAATCTTTTTATGTCCTAATTCTTCCAACGCTTTACGCAGTTCCGGCTGAAAAATTACAAGTACCGCCGTAATTGCATAACCTGCCACATTTGTAACCAACCAGAGTATCGTATTCATTTTCAGCAAAAAAGCAATGAAGATGAAAGCAAGAACCACAAGGATTCCTTTCAGCAGGGAATAGGCTCTGGTATTTCTTACCCACAACATAAACTGATATACAAAAAAGGCAATCAGCAAAATCTCGACTATATCAATCCCCGCAATATGCGGCAATGTCATACCACTCAGATAATTTTTGATTGACGTAATAAAATTCCCCACATTTTCACCCCTTTATCCATTTTATTTTTTCTGAATCGTTACAGATTTTTCAACGATTCTTCCAGCTTTTTCTCAAAATCAAAATCTTCTTCTGAAACATGCTCTACCGGTGCCACATCTGAAATATCAAGTTCTTCCATCTGCCCGGCTTCGGACAAATCTACTGTCTTTGGCATCTCGTTTATCTCCTGCACTTCTTTCTTATGCTCAGTAGTCGGAGAAAATTTCTTTACACTTTTCTTTGTCTCTGAAACCATTGATTTTGGTACAGCTTTTACGTAATAAACATATTCATCATCTTCAAACTGAGTCACTTCACTTCTGGAATAATCGACTCCAAGAACAAAAAATTCAATCACCAGTCCAATTAAAACAGAAAGAATTCCGGATATGATAATTGCATTCAGTTCCATACTGATACTCATAAACATACTTCCGAAAACCATCAGTACCACATACACCACTGCACCAGTAACAATACCAATTCTCCAGGAATAATCAAATGAGGAACTGCGAATCAGGTGCACTACAATGATAACCGCGGCAAAAACAATAATTGTCAGCCACATTTCCTGGTTTTTAATCATACCATCCAGCAAAATCTGCAGCTTTTGCAAAGCTTCTGTCTCTGTTCCCTGAAGCACAGCTGCACGCTCTTTTACCAGCTTCATAAACGTATACAGAACAACACCGCAGCCGGCAGGTACCGCACAGGCCGGTCCTCTCAGTAATCCACAGCTGATCGGAACGACTGCCGGCAATTTCAATGTAAACGCCAGAGGTGTCATTACCAGTGCCACATTATCTCTTGATGTAAACCGAAGAAATAATATTACAAGCAATAGAAGCAGTACAAACGCAAATCCTGCTGTTTCAATTCCTACTGCGTAACAATGTCCCAAAATCAACAGACATCCGATGACTGTCATTGTATTTACCGGAAGTACGGAACACAAAAGGGAAAGTACGAGAACAACAAAAGTATTGTTCAGTCTGTCCATGAATCCCATTGTTTTGTTTATTTCTGTAAACAAGAGCAGGGAGAGAAAGAATTTTAACACCGGAAGAATCCATGTATCATATTCTCCGTAAAATTCTTTTATTTTCTGTTTCCATAATAATAATGCAGTCATGCATCCTTCCTCCTTCTGGTCAATCTGTCCATCCGTTTTTCTTCTTTGTCATACATTTTTTTCAGCTGACTTAATTCCTGATAATACGTTTCAATCCTTTTCTGGGCACGGCTGAATTTCACTGAACAGTAAATATATGTAAAGATACTGTAAACGATTATCATGATCACATATAACAGGACCAATTTCACTCCTACTGATACCAGATTCATTTTATGAATATTATCCATTAAATATTCTCCCTGGCATCCGAAATATACCAGTACCAGAAGCCCATACGCAATCGTAGTGAAAAAAAAGTTTTTAATCAGGGCAAGTCCGATATAATCACTCCTGTAATAATTACTGATACTAAGATCCTCTTTCCCTGCTCCCGATTCATAAGCAGCCAGCTTTCTCATTTTTTTTATTTTTTCTTCATTTAACATACATTCACCTTCTGTTTCCCTGATATAGCTCTAATCATACGATAAATATTATAACATACCCTAAGCAGGCGAAGCAAGACTTTCCCGCTCCTAATCCATATAAAAGAAAGCTCGTGCCATTTGTATTTAATTTTGTCCGTTTCCAATTGCAATGGTAAGAAAATAAACTTCCTCTACACCACTTTTTTTCAATACCTTACTGACTGCATCTATGGTACTTCCTGTTGTATAAATATCATCTACTACTAACACGCGTTTCCATACCATTTTTTTCTTACCAGGTACAAAAGCTTTTTCCAGATTTTTTCTCCGTTCCGATGCTCCCAATTCTTTCTGAGGTTTTGTATTGTGAATTCTCTTCACTGCTCCTGTTTCCACTGGAAGACATAAGCATTTCCCCATCTCCTGTGCTATGACCTGTGCCTGATTATATCCTCTTTTTGCCAGACGTTTCGGATGGATAGGCACCGGAATCAATGCTTCGATTCCCCATTTCCGAATCTGTTTTTCTGCATACCTCGCAGCATATTTTCCATAAAAAACACCGTATTCTTTTCTGTTGTGATATTTTAATTGATAAAGGGATTTTGCCAGAACAGAACCGTAAGAAAAAACAGCAATCCCACGGTTGTAAGAATGGGGTTTTCCCCCGCAATCATAACAGAATTCATCTTCTGCTTTCATAAGTGGTTTGGAACAGCGAAAACAACGAGGTCCCTGGACAGGCACAAGCCTGTCCAGACATTTTTTACATATTATTTTTCCTGTCGGTACTACAATTTCATCGCAAACAGGACACCGTCTTGGATAAAGCAGATCCAGACAGAAATTCCCAATCAGTCTTCCTGCAGCCACAAATCCAGTGTTGTGTAACGACTTTGCTCCATCTGATTTTTTTCCATTTCCCAAAATGTATTTTCATCTCCTACCAGGGTAACACATTTTCGGGCACGGGTCACAGCTGTATATAAAAGATTCCTGTTCATAAGCATTCTGGGTCCATTCAGAATCGGAATCACTACAGCAGGATATTCACTTCCCTGTGCCTTATGTATCGTAATAGCATAGGCCAATTCCAGTTCATCCAGTTGTCGGAATGAATATTCCACAAACCGGTTTTCTTCAAATTCTACAGTCAGCGTCTCTGCAAAGGTATTAATTTCCCGCAGAATCCCTGTATCACCATTAAAGACCCCTACGCCTTTTTCTACCGGAATCCCGTATTTTCCACGAATCTCCCACTCTGTCTGATAATTATTTTTAATCTGCATGACCTTATCTCCCTCACGGAACAGGCCATTCCCATGTTCTTTTTCTTTCTTATCCTGGGAGGGGGGATTCAGATACTGCTGTAAAATTCCATTCAGTCTTTCTACACCTAAAAGTCCCTTACGCATAGGAGTAAGAACCTGTATGTCATAAGGCGACGCATTTACAAATTTAGGCAGCTTCTTCTGAATCAGCGTAATCACTACACTGATGATCACATTTGCATCGTATCTTTTCAGGAAAAAGAAATCCATACTTTTATTATCCAGGATTACAGGAATTCCCCGATTAATCTTATGTGCATTCACTACAATATCACTCTGCGATGCCTGACGAAAAATTTTAATCAGTTCTACTACAGAAAACTGCCTGGAACGAATCATATCCTTTAAAACACTTCCTGGACCTACACTGGGCAGCTGATTCACATCTCCTACCAGAATCAGTCGGGTTCCCGGTGTAACTGCTGACAAAAGTGCATGCATAAGAAAAAGATCGACCATAGACATCTCATCTATGATAATCACATCCGCTTCCAGCGGATTTCCGGAGTTTCTCTCAAAATGAATTCCGGCAGAGCTTTCATCTGGTATTCCTGACAATTCCAGCAAGCGGTGAATGGTCTTTGCGTCATAACCTGTGGTTTCTGTCATCCGCTTTGCTGCTCTTCCTGTAGGTGCTGCCAGCAAAATATCCAATTCTTCCAATTCAAAGTATTGGATAATCGCATTAATAGTTGTCGTTTTTCCTGTCCCCGGTCCCCCGGTAATCACAAGAAGCCCGTTTCTTGCAGCCTCTTCCACCGCCCGCCGTTGTTTCTCATCCAATGCAATCTCATGCGCTTTCTCCAGTCGTTCCATCTGAAGTCTCATGCGCTTCTCATCGATTTCCTCTTTCAGATCCAGTGCTTTCAACATCTGCGCCACATGCAGTTCAATCTGATAATACTGGCTGGCATATACGACCCTCTCCGGAATCTGCACATTTCGAAAATCAACTTCTTTTACCACCACTTTTCTGTCTATAGCAAGATCCATAATATGTTTTTTCATCGAATCCTGCTCTACGCCAAGCAGTTTGGAAGCACGTTCCAGAAGAATTTTTTCAGGAAGAAAGACATGTCCTTCTGCTGAAGCCTGAACAAGTATGTAAAGCAGTCCGCTTCTGATCCGATAATCCGAATCTGTATGGATTCCGATTCTGGCTGCAATTTCATCTGCAATTTTAAATCCGATTCCCTCTATGTCTTCTGCCATGCGATAAGGATTCTCTTTTAAAATCCCATACATATCCTGTCCATAACGCTTATAGATTTTTGCCCCTAAAGTAAGAGAAATGCCATATTGCTGCAAAAACATCATGGCCTTACGCACATCTGCTTTTTCTGCCACCTGACTGGCGATTTCTCTTGCCTTGCGCTCACTGATTCCTTTCACTTCTGCAAGACGTTCCGGTTCCTCTTCCACAACACGCAGGGTATCCTCTTTGAACCGTCGGACAATCCTTGCAGCAAGTGCAGCACCGATTCCCTTGATTGCACCTGAACCAAGATAACGTTCGATAGCGAGGGAATCCTGTGGAATGCTTGTCTCATAAGCGCGGATGGCAAATTGTCTGCCATATGCCGGATGCTCTGTATAACGGCCAAATGCTTTGATGCTCTCTCCTTCATTGAGATACTGGAAAGATCCTACACAGGTAATTTCTTCCTCTTCTGCAACTACCACCATAACCGTATATCCATTCTCTTCATTTCTGAAAATAATATGACCTACGTATCCTTCTATGGTTTCTTCCATAACTTGTCCTCTTTATTTTCCGTTGATTTTATTCATGATTTCCACATATTCTCCGGTCCCTGCCGCAACTGTCATAGCTGGCTCCTCTGCAACTATGGTATTGATTCCTGTTTCTTCTTCAATCAACAGATCCAGTCCTACCAGAAGCGCACTTCCGCCGGTAAGCACAATTCCTCTTTCTGCCACATCTGCTGCCAGTTCCGGAGGCGTTTTCTCAAGAATACTGTGAATCAGTTCCAGAATCTGGCTCACCGGTTCATGAATCGCTTCTCTTACTTCTTCCGAAGTCACTGAAACACTTTTGGGAAGTCCGGCAACCATATCCCTTCCTTTGATTTCCATCGTTCTGAGTTGTGATTCCGGATAAACCGTACCGATGCGCATTTTTATTTCCTCTGCACTTCTCTCTCCTATGATCAGATTGTATTTTTTACGAACATACCGTACAATCGCTTCATCAAAATTATCTCCGGCTACTTTTATGGAAGCGGACACTACGGTTCCCCCGAGGGAGATCACTGCTACATCTGTCGTTCCTCCGCCGATATCCACAATCATATTTCCAAAAGGTCTGGTAATATCAATTCCGGCTCCGATTGCCGCAGCAATGGGTTCTTCCACCATCCATACCTCTCTGGCTCCCGCCTGATAAGTTGCTTCTTCTACTGCTTTCTTTTCCACTTCTGTGATCCCGCTTGGAACACAGATACTGACACGCGGCTTACGGAATGCCCGTTTTCCCAGTGTTTTTGATATAAAGTATTTCAGCATTTTTTCTGTTACTTCATAATCAGAAATCACGCCCTGACGCATAGGCCGGACTGCAACAATATTTCCGGGTGTTCTTCCGATCATCTGTTTTGCTTCTTCTCCGACTGCTCTTATTTTATTTGTATCCTTATCGTAAGCGACTACGGATGGTTCTTTGAGTACAATTCCTTTTCCCTTCACATACACCAGAATGCTGGCTGTACCAAGGTCAATTCCAATATCAGTGGCTCCCATATCAACTTAACCCCTTTCTTTTCCGTGCAGCACCAGACACCGCACCTTTGGAATATTATAACCAACTTACCAGTAATTGAAAAGGGGCAATCACTTCAAATATTTTGACACATACCGACCTGTATAGGAATCTGGATTTTCTGCTACTTCCTCCGGCGTACCACAGGCAATGACTGTACCGCCCTGATCCCCTCCTTCCGGACCGATATCAATAATATAATCTGCTGTTTTAATCACATCCAGATTGTGTTCAATAACTACAACGGTATTTCCCCCTTCTGACAATCTTTGCAGAATTTCGATTAATTTATGCACATCTGCAAAATGAAGACCGGTAGTCGGCTCATCCAGAATATAAATGGTCTTTCCGGTGCTCCGCTTACTCAATTCTGTTGCCAGTTTAATTCTCTGGGCTTCTCCTCCGGACAGTTCCGTAGACGGCTGTCCAAGTCTGATATAAGAAAGCCCAACATCGTAAAGTGTTTGTATTTTTCTTTTGATTGACGGCACCGGTTCAAAAAATTTTAATGCTTCTTCCACAGTCATATTCAGTACATCATAAATGCTTTTCCCTTTGTATTTCACTTCCAGCGTTTCCCGATTATACCGTTTTCCCTGACACACTTCACAGGGTACGTATACATCCGGCAGAAAATGCATTTCTATTTTCAGGATTCCATCTCCACTACATGCTTCACATCTTCCGCCTTTTACGTTAAAACTGAATCTGCCCTTTTTATATCCTCTGGCTTTTGCATCTGCAGTTGCTGCAAACAGATCACGGATCTGATCAAACACACCGGTGTAAGTGGCCGGATTGGAACGCGGTGTCCGTCCGATCGGAGACTGGTCGATTGCAATTACCTTGTCCAGCTGCTCCACTCCTTCAATCGTCTTATGTCTGCCTGGTATGATTCTGGCGTGATTCAGCTTTCTTGCCAGGCTCTTGTAGAGAATCTCATTTACAAGAGAACTTTTTCCTGATCCGGACACTCCCGTAACACAAGTCATAACTCCCAGTGGAATTTTTACATCAATATTTTTCAGATTATTCTCTGCTGCACCTTTTACAGTGAGAAATCCGGAAGGTTGCTTTCTCTTTTCAGGTACCGGAATCTTCCATTCTCCACTGAGATATTTTCCTGTAATGGACTCTTTGCATTTCATAATTTCTTCTGCAGTACCAATGGCTACCAGTTGTCCACCATGTTCCCCCGCACCGGGTCCAATATCCACAATACAGTCTGCTTCGCGCATCGTATCCTCATCATGTTCCACTACAAGCAGTGTATTTCCAAGATCTCTCAAATGCTTGAGGGCAGCCAGCAGTTTGTCATTATCTCTCTGATGCAGCCCAATGCTTGGCTCATCCAGAATATAGGCTACCCCTACCAGACCGGAACCGATTTGTGTGGCAAGACGAATCCTCTGTGCCTCTCCTCCGGACAGCGTAGCAGTTCCTCTTGACAAAGTCAGGTATTCCAGCCCTACACTCACCAGAAATCCCACACGGGCACGAATTTCTTTCAAAACCTGCTGACCGATCATTTGCTGTGTTGGTGTCAGCCGTAAGTCTTCAAGAAATTTCTGCAGCTTACGAATAGACATAGAAGTCACTTCATAAATGTTTTTTTCTCCTACTGTTACTGCCAGAGATTCTTTTTTCAGTCTCTGTCCTTTACAGGTTTTACAAGGTGTAATTCTCATAAACGTTTCATATTCCTGTCTGCTCGCTTCTGAACCGGTTTCCCGATAACGACGTTCCACATTCTTTATGAGTCCTTCAAAAGCCACATCGTAAACACCTTCTCCCCTTTGTCCTTTATAATATACTTTTACTTCTTTTCCATCCGTACCATGAATCAACACTTGCTTAATTGCTTCCGGATACTCTTCAAACGGTGTATTCAGGTCAAATCCATACTCCTTTGCAAGCGCATCCAGGATTGCTCTTGTAAAACTGCCCTTGTCTGTACAGGACTGCCATCCCATGACTGCAATGGCACCCTGTGTAATACTCAGACTCTGATCCGGTATCATCAAGTCAATGTCAAACTCCATTTTATATCCCAGTCCCAGACAATCCGGACAGGCACCAAAAGGATTATTAAAAGAAAAACTTCTTGGTTCGATTTCATCAATGCTGATTCCACAGTCCGGGCAGGAAAAGCTCTGACTGAAGTTAATCGTATTGCCATCCATGGTATCTACAATCATCAGTCCTTCTGCCAGATGCAGCACACTTTCTATGGAATCTGTAAGACGTTTCTCAATTCCTTCTTTTACGATCAGACGATCCACTACAATTTCAATATTATGTTTCATATTCTTATCCAGTTTAATTTCTTCACTAAGCTCATAAAGATTCCCGTCAATCTGTACCCGGACATAACCGCTTTTTCTTGCCTGTTCTAAAAGCTTTGCATGGGTTCCTTTCCTTCCCCTTACTACTGGAGCAAGCAGCTGAATCTTCGTTCTCTCCGGCAATCCCATAATCTGATCCACCATCTGATCCACAGTCTGTTTTCGAATTTCTCTGCCACATTTGGGACAATGGGGAATTCCCACTCTTGCATATAAGAGACGAAAATAATCATAAATTTCCGTAACGGTTCCCACTGTAGACCTGGGATTTCTGTTTGTGGATTTCTGATCAATCGAAATGGCAGGAGACAAACCTTCAATACTCTCCACATCCGGTTTTTCCATCTGTCCCAGGAACTGTCTTGCATAAGAAGACAGAGACTCCATATAACGCCGCTGTCCTTCTGCATAAATCGTGTCAAATGCAAGAGAACTCTTACCGGAACCACTGAGTCCTGTCAATACTACAAATTCATTTCTTGGAATATCCACATTCAGATTTTTCAGATTATTCTCATTTGCTCCCCGTATTTTTATAAATTTATTTTCATGATTGCTCACAACACTCTCTCCTTATCTTCTGCATGCTGTTCTCGTTTCCCTCATTGTACCACAAGGGCCATTTCATTGCAAACATTTGTTCTGTTCGGGCACCCGGCTGGTGAGGAGACAGAACAATAAAACCGCTGCGTTTTCTGACATATATAAGTATGTCTGAAAACTACAGCGGTTTATACCTGTTATCCTCAGTTCCGTTCTTTCTCTTTTTTCTGATGAGCGGAACAGATATACTGCATAATATCTCTTCTTGTAATAATACCGATAAAGTTTTTCTGATCATCTACCACCGGAACAAAATTCTGACGCATGGCTTTTTCCAGAAGATCTTCCATATTTGAATCGACCCGTATCGGCGCGTAATCCATTCTCCTCTGAAAAGCCAGAATCGGAATCTCTTCCGCTGCTTTCAGATCCAGACTGTCCCGATTCTTCAATCCCCAGAGCAGATCGCCCTCCGTAATGGTTCCCACATATTTACCATTTTCGCTGATTACAGGAATGCAGGAATATTTATGATATTCCATCTTCTCCAGTACCTGTCTCAGGCTATAAGAGTCGTAAATATATGCCACATCACTTTTCGGAGTGAGAAAAAACAAAATGTTCATAACAACCTCCCAATTCTTTCTGTGCTCTTTTGCCTTTCCCATTTTGCCATATTCCAGGGGATTTTTCCAGAATGAAACTGTAAACTTTTATTAAATTTCTATAATATGATTTTCAGAACAGAAATTCCGATAAAATCTGATTGCTGACCAGGATTCCCTCTTTTGAAAGGAAAATTCGGTCTTTTTTCTCCACAAGAAGTCCCTGTTTGCAAAATTTCTCTAATGTTTTTTCATATACCAGATCAATGTCCCTGCCAAATGTCCGATAGAATTCTTTTTTAGAAATTCCATTTGTCTTTCTCAGACCCAAAAACATAAATTCTTCCATCTGCTGCGGTTCTTCCAGAAACTGTACATCTGTACGCATGGTTTTTGGTGTTCCGGATTTTTCCAGATAAGTTTTCATATCACTGGTATTATTCATACGGATATTCCGTACGAGTGATGCTGCTCCAAGACCAAGTCCCAGATAATCCCCCCGCTCCCAATAGCGAAGATTATGTCTGCAGGCTTTTCCCTCTTTTGCATAGTTAGAGATCTCATATGGAAAAAGTCCATACTGTGCCAGAATCTCTTCTGTCATCTCGTAAATCTTTCTGCTCTCTTCTTCATCCGGCAAAAGCTCCGGGTGCTCCCCATATTTCTCATAAAAAGGAGTCCCTTCTTCCAGAATCAACTGATAGACGGATAAATGTTCCGTATCCAGTTCTGCTGTTTTTCTCAGATCTCTTTCCCATTTATCTCTGGTCTGACCAGGAAGCGAAGAAATCAGATCCACATTTACATTATCAAATCCGGCCTTTCTCACCATTTCATAAGATTCCAGAAATGCTTCCCAGGTGTGGATTCTTCCAAGCAGTTTCAGATTTTCATCATCAGAAGACTGCAGTCCTATACTCAGCCGGTTCACACCTGCTTCTCTGTATTCCTGAAGCTTCTCTTGTGTCACCGTTCCCGGATTGACTTCCATAGAAATCTCCGGTTTTTTTTCCAGATGAAAGGTTTCCTGTACCGCATCAAACATTCTGCTGATCTGTCCCGGTTCCATGCAGGAAGGGGTTCCTCCTCCCAGAAAAACGGTGGAGACTTTATAAGAATTTCCAAATTCTTTATAGCTTTTTATTTCCCGAATCAGAGCTTGTACATAGATTTCTTTCTCTTCTTCTTCTCCTCTGCGCGAAAGGAAATCACAATATCCGCATTTTTTCACACAAAAAGGGATGTGAAGATACAACCCCAGATCTTTCTTCATGTTACCTTCCCCCATTGCTGCTTTCTCTTTTATTTATCATCCAGTTTCAGAACGCTCATAAACGCTTTCTGCGGAATCTCTACATTTCCGACCTGGCGCATTCGTTTCTTTCCTTCCTTCTGTTTTTCAAGAAGTTTTCTCTTTCTGGAAATATCACCGCCATAACATTTTGCAAGTACGTCTTTACGCATGGCTTTTACAGTTTCTCTTGCAATAATTTTGCTTCCGATTGCTGCCTGGATTGGAATTTCAAAAAGCTGTCTTGGTATCTCTTCTTTCAGCTTCTCGCACATTTTTCTTCCTCTTTCATAAGCAGAACCTGCAAATACAATAAAGGAAAGTGCATCTACTTCTTCTTTATTTACCAGAATATCCAGTTTTACCAGTTCACTTCTCTCATAACCAAGCATTTCATAGTCAAAAGACGCATATCCTCTGGAACGTGATTTCAGTGCATCAAAGAAATCATAAATAATTTCATTCAGCGGAAGATGGTATTTCAGCAATGCTCTTGTAGTTTCCATATACTCCATCCCCTGATACTGTCCCCGGCGCTCCTGACACAGATCCATGATCGGACCGATAAATTCGGTGGTAACCATGATCTCAGCCTTCACCATCGGTTCTTCCATATATTCAATTTCAGAAGGATCCGGAAGATTGGAAGGATTGGTCAATTCCATCATCTCACCGTTTGTTTTGTAAACACGATATACAACTCCCGGCGCTGTTGTAACCAGATCCAGATTATACTCTCTTTCCAGACGTTCCTGAATAATTTCCAGATGCAAAAGTCCCAGAAATCCACAACGAAATCCAAATCCGAGGGCAATGGATGTCTCCGGCTCAAACTGCAAAGATGCATCATTTAACTGGAGCTTTTCCAGTGCATCTCTCAAATCCTGATATTTGGATCCATCTGCCGGATAAACACCACAATAAACCATCGGATTTACTTTTTTGTATCCGGGAAGTGGTTCTGCACACGGACGTTCCTCATCGGTAATCGTATCACCTACCCGTGTGTCTTTTACATTCTTTATACTTGCGGTAATATAGCCTACCATACCTGCTGACAGTTCCTCACAGGGAATAAACTGTCCGGCACCAAAATATCCGACTTCCACGACTTCTTCTACTGCGCCGGTAGCCATCATACGAATCCTGGTTCCCTTCTTCACGGTACCTTCTTTGATACGGCAAAATACAATCACACCTTTATAAGAATCATAAACAGAGTCAAAGATCAGTGCCTGCAGCGGTGCATTCGAATCTCCGGAAGGTGCCGGAATTTTTGTTACAATCTGTTCCAGTACCTCTTCAATATTCAGCCCCATTTTTGCAGAAATCAGAGGTGCATCCTGTGCTTCGATTCCAATTACATCTTCAATTTCATTTTTGACGCGTTCCGGTTCCGCACTTGGCAGATCAATCTTATTAATAACCGGAAATACATCCAGGTCATGATCCAGTGCCAGATATACATTGGCCAGTGTCTGCGCCTCAATGCCCTGCGCAGCATCTACGACCAGAATCGCTCCGTCACAGGCAGCAAGACTTCTGGATACTTCATAATTAAAATCCACATGTCCCGGTGTATCGATCAGATTAAAGATATATTCTTCTCCGTCCTGTGCCTGATAAACGATACGTACCGCCTGGGATTTGATGGTGATTCCTCTCTCTCGTTCCAGTTCCATATTATCCAGGACCTGTGCCTGCATTTCTCTGGCTGTAAGCAGACCGGTTTTTTCAATAATCCTGTCTGCCAGTGTTGATTTTCCATGATCTATATGTGCAATAATACAAAAATTACGAATTTTACTCTGTTCTATTCCTGCCAACTGATTTCTCCTCCTGTTTTCATAATAACCCAAAATAGTATATCATGAAAACCCGGGAAGAATCAAGCCGCAACTCAAACAGAAAGTCTGCATTTCTACTCTTTGAGAACTTTATTCAAAATATCTGCCAGAGGCTCCATTGCATTCATTTCTTCCTCTACTGTATTGGTCTGTGCCCCGCACTCCACCAGTAACGCTTTCGGCCGCAGATGCAGATTATAGCGATACCCTCTCAGATAAATTGTCCGCATCCAGTCCGGATAATATTCTTTCGCTTTTAACGCAAGCTGTAAAGAAAATGCCAGATTGTCCTGTATGTACGGGTTGGGAAGGTAAGTAATATCGCCATTTTGTGTCGTCCGGCTTAAACCATTAAAAAACATGATTTTCGCTGTCGGTTTTCCATTGACTTCTGTCACCAGATGTTTATCCTCCGACACACCATCTCTGTGAAGATCGATGACAACTTCCACACTGGGATTTTCATCCAGCACCTGACTGATTTTTTCCTGCGCATAACTATAGGCTTTATCTCTGTCCAGTTTTCCTTCTACGATATCAAACGTATCTGTCACATGAATCACATAATATCCATAAGCATCCGTAAGAATCGATGCCAGACGTGTTCCTGCCCCTACGATCGTTGTTTCCGGATTTCCCGGTACAGAATCCACAAATGCCTCCTGGGAATGACTGTGATAAATAAGAATCTGGGGCTGATCATTTTCCGTCTTCATATGCATATCTTTCTGGATCAATTCCGGTGCATTCAACTGTTCTCCGTTAATACTGGTCGTTTTATCAATCGTATAAAAATTGCTGATCACAAAATCAAAATCCTGAAATTTTTCCATTGGAATAGAAGTAACCGATGTACTTGCTTCTACTTGTTGAGAATCTGCCCGTTCTTCTTCCTCTTCCGGTTCTGCTTCCTGATTCTCCTCAATCAGCTTTTCTGTCAGAAAATACGAATTTTCTTTTAAAATTTTTTTATCCGTGTCTTTATCTTGTTCTGTTTCTTCTTTGACAACATGCAAAAAAGGAATCTGCTCTGTCAGTTTTTCGCTTAGTGACTGAAATAAATTTTTATTATTAGAGTCTTCCTCCGTTACCTGAATTCCGGGAAGATACGTTTCTATGGCTTTTTCCTGTGCATCTCTTCCGATCCGCTTTCCTGTATCTTCATCCATATAGATACCTTTTATGATAATGTAGATTCCAACTGTGCAAAAAAGAAGCCATAGAAAGATCTGAAAATGGCTTTCTCCGCTCATCTGATTCACCCAATCACCTCATATCTATATATGAGAGGCTCACAATAGTTTATGCCTGATCCAAAACACTATTCAGATGCAAAAGCCATATTCAACCCTTCTGAAATCGTAAAAGACAAACGTTTTACCGTCTCATCTACATCTTTTGGAGTAACGAACATACTATATAAAGCCGGGGCTATCATTTCTTCCAGAAATTCTTTTTTTTCGGATTCTTCTAATGTATCCAGAAGATTCGCCATGGAATCCTGCACAATCGTGGCAGCATCCACGACTGTAGGAACACCGATTCCGATTACTTTCACACCCAGTGTTTCTTCTGTCAGCCCGTTTCTGTGATTTCCGACTCCAGATCCAGGAATAATTCCTGTATCTGTAATCTGTATGGTCCGATTCAGACGACGCACACTTCTTGCTGCAAGGGCATCTACTGCAAAAATCACATCCGGATGAATTTCCTGTACTACACCTTTGATAATTTCCAGTGTTTCCATTCCTGTCTGTGCCATTACTCCTGGTACAATTCCGCTGATTCGGTGCCTGTGCATTTCTCCCATCCCATGAACACCGTATTCCTGTATCACATGACGTGTGATGCATAAATTTGCAATTACATCCGGACCAAGGGCATCTGGTGTCACATCACGATTTCCAAGTCCTACTACCAGTATGGTCATATCTTCTTTATCCGGCATCAGCTTTTTTATATGGCCGGACAACTCTCTGGATATCTCTCTGTGATATGCTTCATCCGGAACAGACAGATTCGGAGCTTCCAGTGTGATATAGATCCCCTGGGGTCTTCCCATCGATTTTGCACCATTCTCAGACTGAATCTTCACGCATGTGATACTGATATCCTTCTCCTCATTATAATCTTCTTCGATTACAACTCCACGGATCTCCACATTTTCTTCTTCATACTTTTCCTTCGCTTCCAATGCAAGGTCTGTGTGTATTCTGCCTGCTGTCATTCCCTTTCGTTCCTTTCCGTAATTTTTATTGTTATTTTTTGCATTTTTCCGGATTTTATGTATATAGAAAGAAAACATAAAGAGTTCCCTGACGAAAAAAATCCCCTGCATGTCAATGACGGATGACATGCAGGGGATCTTCTTTTTATGTTTATCTATTAATTAGTTCAGAGAATTAACAGCTTTAGATAAACGGGAAACTTTTCTTGCTGCATTATTTTTGTGGTAAACACCTTTTGTAGCAGCTTTATCAATTGTAGAAATTGCATTTGTTAATGCTGCAACTGCTGCTTCTTTATCTTTTGCTGCAACTGCTGCTTCTACTTTCTTGATAGAAGTCTTAACTGCTGATTTGATAGATTTATTTCTTTCAGCTTTTTTTCTGTTTACTAAAACTCTTTTTTTAGCAGATTTGATATTTGCCAAAACCGTACACCTCCAAAATTTATTTAATCTCACTCATTGTTATTTTTACCGAAGAAGACACGGACACTTCGGCATTTACATGCTTTTTCATTCTAGTTTATTTATCGGAAAATGTCAATACATAAAATCCAGAAAAATGTAAAAACTCTCTATGTTTTCTTTCAATCCCTTCTGACCCACACAGTCATTTCATTTTCTCCTCTGTTCGCCCATACATAATAAGGAATAAAATGAAGTTCTGCCGGTTCTTTTTCTGCCTGTTTTACAGGCATATATAAACTTCCGTCTGTCTGTGTCAGTTTTTCTCTGCTTCCCTGTGCAAGAATCGCAATAATCGGTTCTTTTGCTATTTCTTCACGTACCTCTGTACATGGTTTGCTGCAATCCATAGTAAGGAGGTGAAGGTTCTTTCCATTATCAGCCTCCTCAAGACAATAGACAACAGGACCTCTTACAACTGCCACTTTTCCTATGTTCTCTCGTACTCTGTTGTCTGCCTGAAGAACCTGAACCTCCATAGGGAATTCCAGCTTCAGTGTTTCCCCCTCTTTCCATACTTTCTTCACATACAGATACCCGTCTTTTACCTGGATTGCTCCATCTTCTGCGCCCTCCAGTTTGTACTGTCTGCCCCACTGTGGAATACGAAGGGCCAGCGTAAACGGCTGATCGTTTCCTTTTACCTGAATCTCTACATGACCATTTGCCGGGAAACCGGAAGTAATGATAATTTCTGCTTCCTGTTCTCCGATTCTTTTCTGAATCTTACTTCCCATGTAAAGATGTACAAAAAGTGTGTCTTCTGTTTCTGTATAGGCATAACTGCTTACAGAGCTTAACAGCCTTGCCAGATTCGGCGGGCAGCATGCACAGCCAAACCATTTCTGGCGAACTGGTTTTACATGGAATTTCCGCTCGTCTTTGTGACAAGCTTCCGGATTGACCTCCAGAGGATTTACATAGAAAAAGCTTTTTCCATCCAGAGACATACCACTGAGTACTGTATTATACAGAGCCAGTTCCATCGCATCTGCATATCTGGAGTCCGGTTTGATCTCCAGCATTCTTCTTGCCATAAAAATCAAACCGATCGAGGCACAAGTCTCTGCATATGCCGTGTCATTTGGCAAATCATAATTAAAGGAAAACGATTCCCCTATGTGGGTCCCTCCGATTCCTCCTGTCAGATACATTTTCTTTTCTGTCATGTTCTTCCAAAGTTTTTCGCAGGCATGATAGAGTTCTTCATCTCCTGTCAGTCTTGCCACATCTGCCATACCGGAATACAGATAGACTGCACGCACTGCATGTCCCACTGCTTCTTCCTGCTGTCGTACCGGCATATGTGCCTGATAATACTCATAACGGATTCCATCCGGATCTTTTGCAGCTTCTTCCGGCTGTTCTTTATCAAAATAGTAAGGCTTTGTTCCTCTCTGGTCCACAAAGAATTTTGCCAGATTCAAATATTTCTCTTCACCGGTAGTCTCATACAGGCGCACCAGTGCCATTTCTGCAATTTCATGTCCCGGATATCCCTTGCTTTTTCCCTCTTCTTTCCCAAAACGTTCCTTTACATAATCGGCATACCGTTTTGCTGCATTCAGAAGTTTATCTTTTCCAGTAGCCTCATAGTAAGCCACTGCTCCTTCTACAAGATGTCCCAGACAGTACATCTCATGATGATCTTTCAGATTCGAAAAAATTTTATCTTTTCCATTAAGAATATAATAAGTATCCAGATAGCCGTCTTCCTGCTGTGCAGCACATACGATATCAATTGCTTCATCTGCAGTTTTTTCCAGTTCCGGATCCGGATGCTGGGTCAGAGAATATCCCACTGCTTCAATCCATTTATAAAAATCACTATCCTGAAATACAAAACCGTAAAACTTGTCTTCCAGATGTTCCGGATTTTCCGGGAGCGCCTCAAACCCGCGGAATGTATAAGATGCCTCCTGATAAGACTCTCCCTGGGCTTTTCTTTCCTGATTCTGTTTTCCTGCTATTTTAAAATTTCGCATGCAGAAACTGGGGGCTGCACCTTCCACCTGATCATTCAATGCATTCCACTGATAAGGAATGACTTCTTTTCTCACCAGTTCCATTTCCTTTTTCCAAAAATCATCGGTCACCTGAACACTTCTCAGTGATAAAGGTTTGCTGTATCTTTTCTTATCCATTCTTTATATCCTCCATGACTTTTTATCTGTTTTGATTTTAACAGTCCCCGCCCCAACTATCCATTGTCAATAAAGAAAAAAACATGTATAATATGGAAAACGAAAAGGAGAATTTTTATGGTGATGCTCGAAAAAATGGCACTGCGTGAAATCACCAGTGCCAATTATATCACTCCCGTAAATGGGATGGTTCATCCTGACCGTATTATGGATGAACACGATTTTCTCTATATTCTTGATGGAGAATGGGAAGTCTGGGAAGAAGGCACTCCCTATTCTCTTGTGCAGGATGACCTGTTGATCCTTGCAGCAGGCAGACATCATTACGGAAAAAAGCTCTGCAATCCCGGCAACCGACATATGTACTTTCATGTAAAACCCACAGAGCAGGAATGCCTTTCCCCGCAATCGGTTTCTCCTTCTCTTTTTTCCTGCCACACCCTTGTTCACTGTCAGAATCATCCACACATACGCCAGTATTTTCAGGACTTGATTTCTGTCTACTGGTCTTCCAGAACGGAACGGGAAAACCGTCTCTCTCTTCTGTTCAATATGATTCTGTGTGAAATTTCAGAACTGTTCTCCTGCAAAAGCAGAATCACGCCAACGGATTCTCTGGTTGAAGAAGTAGAACAGCAGATTCGTTCCCATCCTCAGATTTTTTATACCTCAGAAGAAATGGCTGCCTGTCATTTTATCTGTGCCCGCACACTAAACAATCATTTTCTGAAATCTTTCCAGAAAACGTTCTATGCCTTTCAAATGGAAACCCATCTGGAAATGGTCCGGCATTTTCTAATTTATCAACCGAAAGCAACTCTGCGTGAAGCAGCTCTGAACTTTGGTTTTTATGACGAGTTTCATCTAAGCAAAGCCTTCAAGAAACGATATGGAATTTCTCCCTCCAGATTCCGGGAACATCTGTAATATCAGCACTGCTCCCGGTCTTCCTTAAGGATTTCCAACAGCTCACGGACTACCCCTTCTGTACCGGTAACCACATCTCCTGACAATTCTGTCTTTAACGCTTCTCCTGAAAAATCCGTCACTGCACCTCCGGCTTCTTTGATCAGAAGCCATCCGGCTGCAAAATCCCACAATTTCAGATTTCTCTCCAAAAACGCATCCGTTCTTCCGGCTGCCACCATAGCCAGATCAATGGCTGCCGAACCACTTCTTCGAATATCCTGACTCTTTAAAAAAACTTCTTTTATCCATGCGAAATTCTGATCTGCCAGATCTTTTCTATAAGGGGAAGTTCCTACCGAAACAATACTTTCCCAAAGACCGGATGCTTTACTTACATGAATCTGTGCATCTCCCAGATACGCACCCTTTCCCTTCTCTGCCCAGAACATTTCCTTCGTATATGGCTGATAAATAATCGCCAGAACCGGCTCCTGTTTTTCAAGAAGTGCCAGGGAAATCGCACTGGCTCTATAATCATGAATCAGATTGGTTGTTCCATCCACAGGATCCAGGACCCATAAACGGGAGGAAAAATCTATATTTTCTTTCTTTCCTTCTTCTCCCAAAAACGGAATATCCGGATACTGAAGTTCCAGTTCTGCCCGGATAAATTCCTGTATGGTCTTATCCGCTTCTGTCACAAAATCTGCCGGACCTTTCACAGACACATCATCTGCCAGCTCTCTTTGTGATAAGATGCCCGAAGCATCTTTCACGATTTTCATAATATTACGTATATCCATTTTTGCTTCCTTCTCTACCTGTCATGATAAAATGATATCTTCCAGCTTTCTTTTCGGAACATAATGCACATCATTCTCATCTCTGTAATAATTGGTGTTCCCATCTTCTCCTACTTCCGTAAGAACAATCTTCTCTGCCGGTTTTCCGAATGCCACGATCAGCATTGGTGCAAGATGCTCTGCCAGCTGCAGTTCTTCCTTTACCTGGCCTGCATTGAAATTCCCGATCATACATCCACCCAGACCTTTTTCTGCTGCCGCAAGAAGCATGGTCTGTGCCACAATACCGACATCTTTCTGATATCTTCCGAGCGACTCTCCAATCTTCGTATCCTGACAGATAATTACAAATCCAGTAGGACACATACCCGGATGAGGAAGCGTCATTTCCGGCAGTGCTCTGGCCCATTTGGTCATAGACTGAATTTTATCTACGCACTCCTTTTCCCATGCCAGATAATACTTAAACGGCTGCCCATTGACACTGGAAGGTGTCAGGCGGGCACAATCTACAAATTCCAGCAATTCCTCTTTTGTAATTTTTCTGGATTCGTCATAACCTCTGTAACTTCTGTTTGCAAGTACCAGATCTTTTAACATTCTTTTCATCACCTCGATTATTTTAGGCTTGCAAAGAAGAGTTCATAAAAATCATCTTCGCCTTCTAACATGGGAGAATTTTCTCCGCCTCCATTCGTACTTCGTCTCATAGATGCATAAAATTCTTCTCCCACTTCAATCAGTTCCATTTCATAAACAGGATACCCCAGTTCCTGACAAACTCTGCAAAAAGCAGACAACGGATTCTTTTCCTGCCTGGTCGCCAACAGTGTCTGCTTCAGCTTTTCATCCTTCTTTGCTTTCTGAAGGAGTTCATCCAACATTACCGCAATTTCCATTCTCTTCCTCCCTGTCATCTATACAATTTCATCCAAAAATACGCCCTGCAGACACCGGATCTGCTTTTCTGCCTGAGAACAAAGAGAAGATGGGACTGCATATCCCATCAACCACGCAGTCAGTTCCTGAATGGGCAAATCAATTTCACACAAAGTATCGACTTTCTCTCTTCTGTGTGTCGGTTCCAGCCAGGAAGATGTATGATTAATGTGCCAGAGCCAGGGACCCTCGTTCTTTTTCAACAGTTTGTCCTGTACATGCAGATAGAATACGGCCTCTTCCGTTTCAATCGAATCTTTCAATCGTATTGCTTCTACAAACCGGGACAAAGCCACGATTCTTCCCATGATTGCAGGCTCCGCTTTTTCCAACACCCTGTATGTTTCTGCTGTATAAAGAAGTCTCTGTTCTCTTTTTTCCAGTCCCCATTCTGCATACAGTCCAACCATTTCATCCCTGGTATTGGTCTGTGTTTTCAACAAATACAGGTTTCCCGCTTCACTTTCCAGTTCTTTTACAAGTCCGTCCAGATACCGTTCGTCCCGCTTTGCAAAAACCTCATACTGTGTTTCCAGCCATGCATTCATCCAACCGGCCACATCTTTATAGCTTTCTTTCGTTACCTTTTCTTTCTTTAGCTGTCCGGAATCTCTCAGTTTCCAGAACGGTTGTCTGAAAATATAGGTAAAATCAAAAGGAAGATAAATACGTTCATCTGCTGGCATCAGAAAACAAAAAGGCATATCTTCTCTGTACATATCCTCCAGACATTGCACCAAAAGTTTTCGCATGCAGCCACGCCCTCTTCGATTCAAAGCAGTTGCCACACCTACCAGATAATCGGAACGCCACAGGCGTGGATTGCCTTCCCGGTCTTTTCCGACTGTAAGCAGATAAGGATTCCTGTGAAGCATAGATACGATTTTCCCGGATTCTTCTCCTGCAAGAATCTGATTCTCTTTCACTTTATAAGAAAAATAGTAATCCTGAAAAGAATCCGAATCTTCAAAAAAAGCTTCCTCCCACAAAATCCTGGTTTTCTGTTTTTCGCTTTCTTTCAGATATCTAATCTCCATATTACTGCTCCGATTCTGAAAAATCAATCTGTTCTACTTTGTATTTTCTTGCATAATCCACCGGATTATAGGAAAGCTTTGCCTTTCTCAGACCCTCAATTCCCAAATCATCCTCCCGATTGATCCACGCTGCTTTCGGAAATTCCTCCAGCAAAAATTGCTGGTTAATATACTGATACAATCCACGAATCTCTGGATTTGCCTTCTCAATATGAATGACTGCCATATTTTCATAAGCATTGTAACTTCCTATGGTAAAGGCCTCCAGCTTCTCATCAATATAAACACCACCCATACGGACATTCAGCAAAGAACAGTTTTTCAGGATTTCATGGATGCCTCTCACTTCATAATCCAGGTGTTCTTCCACTTCTTCTCCTTTTTCTTCTCTCCATCTGTCCAGAAATCTCCATACATCTCCTCTGTCTGAACAGCAAAGACGTCGATACTCATAACGTCCCTCATACATCCGTTTAAATGCATTCAGATGATTTTTCTTTTTATGAAGCTTTTTTCCGGAAAGACTGCGCATAGCATCTCCATCATAAAGATAATCTTTCAGATCCACCTGTTCCGTCACCCGAAATTTTTCCGGCATTTCCTTCAGATGAAGCTGCTCCACAGCTTCCTCATCTGCCAGATTGATATACAGCGGCTTTTTTAAAACACGATTAAAGTATTCCAGAATTTCATTAAAGTAATATTCCAGATCTTCTGTTTTACAGGCAGGCATGGCACTGCCCAGCACTCCATTGTCTTCCATCAGCCACTGAATGGCTTTTCCGTCACGGACAGCAAACTTCACATCATAATATTCTCTCCAGATAAAGCTGTCCAACAACACACTGTCACAAGTCTTATTTGGCCGCCTGCAAAAATACTGATTTAACTGTTCAATATCTTCTGCTTCTATTGGTTTAAATTCTAATTCCATCAATCATTCGTTCTCCTGTTCTGTTTTATCTTTCTGTCAACGATGATCCCCCAGGAAAAATACACCTACCGTTCCTGGACCTGCATGCGCTCCGATGGTCGGTCCGATGGGATTTATAAGAATATTCTCATATCCAAATTTTTTCCGAACCAAAGAAGCTACATATTCTGCATCTTCTTCACAATCCCCATGACAGATATAGATTACGTCATTGGATTCTCTATAAGCCCCAATTCTCTCCTCCATCATGGAAATCAATCCACTCAGAGATTTTTTTCTTCCTCTTACTTTCCCAAGAGCAGTCAGCTTTCCTTCCTCATCTACATGAAGCATGGGTTTTATATTGACCAAAGTTCCCAGAACGGCTGTTGCCTTGGATACTCTTCCTCCTCTGTGCAGATGATTCAGATCATCCACGGTAAACACATGACATACATGGCAACGATTTTCTAAAATCCAGGAAATGATCTCATCCATATTTTTTCCTTCTTGTTTCATCTTAACTGCATAATAAAGAATCAGGCCCTCTCCCATAGAAGCAGCCAATGTATCAATCACTTCAATCCGCCTGTCCGGATATTTTTGTTTCAACTCTTCTGCCGCAATGGTACAACTGCTGTAAGTTCCACTTAATCCGGAAGAGAACGCAATGTAAAGGATGTCTTTTCCTTCCTGAAGAAACGATTCAAAAAAAGTTTCTGCCTGGGTAGGATTGATCTGGGATGTAGTCGGCATAGAACCTTCCCTCATTTTTTTGTAAAACTCACAGATCTCTATTTTATTTTTCTTATCGTACACAATTCCATCCACTGTACACGGAAGATATTCACAGTCTACTTCTCTTTCTTCCATCCAGGAAGCAGGCAGATCTACGGTGTTGTCTGTTAAAATTATAAATTCACCCATACGATTTCCCTCCACATTTTTTATATTGTCCTATTTTACCATGTCTTTTTTCCTGTTTCAACAAAGTCATTCCATTTCTTTTACCACCTGAATGGCCTTCTGCAGCTGATTGTCTTCTTCCTCTTCCACAACTGCTTTCTTTTTCAGTTCCTCATCCAGTTCGACTTCCACATCCGGTTCCAGTCCAGTTCCATGAATGCAGCGTCCATTCGGCGTATAATATTTTGAGATCGTCAGTTTCAGTGCACTTCCATCCTTCATAGAAAATGTCTGCTGGACAATTCCTTTTCCAAAGGTTGTCGTTCCGACTAACTTTGCAATTCCATAATCCTGAAGTGCTCCTGAAAAAATTTCTGAAGCACTTGCGCTATTTCCATTCACCAGAATCACCAACGGCAGATCAAAGGTATCCTCTCCTGTACCCATATACTCTTTTTTGTTTCCATTTTTATCCTCCGTGTACACAAGCAATTCTTCCGGAAGCATCTGATCCAGAATCTTACAGGCAGAATACAAAAGTCCGCCCGGATTTCCTCTTACATCCACAATCAACCGTTCCATTTCCTGTTCTTTTAATTCAAGCAATGCATTCTCGTATTGACTGACTGCCACCTCTGTGAATTCGTTAATTACAATATAACCAATCTTCTCTTCCAGCATCTTTGTTTCTACCGCCGGAACCTGCACCTCTTCCAACGGAACTTGTATTTCCCTGTAATCGGTATCCCCTTCTCTGGCAATGGTAAGCATAACGCTATCTTTTTCGGATGTTCTGATCATTTTTACGATTTCTGTCAGCTCTTTATCCAGAATCACCTCATTATTCACTTTATAAAGTTGGTCTCCCGGCTGAATACCTGCTTTTTCTCCCGGTGCACCGGCAAAACACTTCACCACTGTAACTACACCGGTAGACGGATCCTGCTGCATGGTAACACCAATTCCCCGATACATACCTTCTATACTTTCACTGACTTCCTGATATTCTTCTGCTGTGTAATATGCCGAATATGGATCTCCCAAACCGGCAGTCAGTCCCTTATATATATAAGCTTCCAATGTTTCTGTATCTGTTTCATCCAGATAGTACGTATCAATTAAATTTTCAATCTCTTTGGCTTTCTGTACCGATTCCAAAGTCACTGCATGATTCTTTTCTGACAGTTTCGTATATCCAAGCAGTCCGGCACTGCCCACAAGTACCGTACATAAAACACCTGCCAGAAATGGTTTTATATTTTGTCCCTTCAATGCTTTTGCCCCTTTCTTTCTGCTTTTCCAGTTATACAAGAAAAAGACACTGCCAGCCAAAAGGTCTGACAGTATCTTTTCTGACATTTCTGTATCTTATACTCTTAAATGTTTTCTTACAGAAATCATACTTCCAATAAAGCCAATTCCAATTCCAAGACCTACACCAACCGGAATCAGAATACGGAACACATGCCATGCATCCAAAAACTGTAAAAAGCCTGTAAGAAGATGGAATTTTGTCATGACATATTTGATAACCTGGTTATAAAGTCCATACAATACACCCAGAGGAATCGCAGCCCCAATGGTTCCCAGAATAATTCCCTCAATAACAAAAGGAGCTCTGACAAAAAAGTCGGTAGCACCAATCAGTTTCATAATCCCGATTTCTTCCTGACGTACGGAAATACCCATAGTAATCGTGTTACTGATCAGGAAAAATGCAACTGCCAATAAGATAAATACAATTGCCAGAGAAACGTATCCAATCAGTTTGTTAAATGTCGATAATGTTTTCGCTGCTGACTGGGACTGACTGACATCACGTACCCCATCCATCTTCTCGATTTCTGCAACTACCTTATCCTGGTCTTCTACGTTTTTCAGATATACCTGATAGCTGGCAGAATTGGCCAGAGGATTATCCTGATCCCGGAAACCTTCTGCAAGATTCTCATCTCCACCCAGATAATCATCACGGAATTCTTCCCATGCCTGATCTGCCGAAATATAATCTGCATGATCCACTTCTGTCATCTTGCGTATTTTGGCGCCAATATCATCAATCTGTTCCTGTTTTGCGCCTTCATCAAAATAAACAACGACTGCTACCCCTTCCTCAGCGGAATGAACCATGTAACGGAAGTTCATCACAAGGGCAAGGAAAAGCCCAAAAAGAAAAATACAGGCTGCCATAGTAGCTATCGATGCCAAAGAAAAACGGATATTTCTCCAGATATTTTTAAATCCCTGTTTAAATATATATGCGATCGTACTAATTCTCATCCTGATATGCCCCTTCTTGTTCGTCGCTTATAATGACGCCTTTCTTCATCGTAATGACGCGTTTCTTAAATGCATTTACGATTTCTCTGTTATGAGTAACTACAAGAACAGTGGTACCACGTTCATTAATCTCTTCCAGAAGTTTCATGATCTCGAAGGAATTCTTCGGGTCCAGGTTACCGGTAGGTTCATCTGCCAGAAGAAGGCTCGGACGATTCACCAATGCTCTTGCAAGTGCCACTCTCTGCTGCTCACCTCCGGAGAGCTGATCCGGACGGGATTTATATTTTTCAGCAAGACCAACCAGGGTAAGCATCTCCGGCACACGTTTTTTGATCACACGTGTCGGACGTTCGATGACTCTCTGGGCAAAGGCAACATTTTCATAAACATTTCTGTCTTTCAACAGACGGAAATCCTGGAACACCACACCCAGCCCTCTTCTGTATTTTGCTACTTTTCTATGCTTCAGTTTATCAAGTCTCTGACCGTTTACTGTAATGGTTCCTTTTGTAGGCTCCAGTTCCTTCAGCAGAAGCTTGATCAGGGTCGATTTACCTGAACCACTGTTTCCAACGATAAAGACAAATTCTCCCCTTTCCACGTGCAGACTCACATTATCAAGGGCCGGCTGGCCTTTGCTGTATGATTTGCTCACGCCGTTTAAATCAATCATAAATTTCCTCCTGTTTTCCTGATATCCGTTCCCTGTATATCAGTAATCAAGTGTCTCCATATATTTCATATATTTTACTACCATCAATGCAATTTTAAAAGTTATGGCATCTTCAAACACCCGCAAATCCAGGCCTGTGCTTTTCTGAAGCTTATCCAGACGGTAAACCAATGTATTTCTATGTATATACAACTGTCTGGAGGTCTCTGAAACATTCAGGCTGTTCTCAAAAAATTTATTGATCGTAGTTAAAGTTTCCTCATCAAAATCATCCGGAGATTTGCTGTCGAATATTTCCCGGATAAACATTTTACAGAGCGGGATCGGAAGCTGATAAATCAGACGTCCAATACCAAGAGAGCTGTATGCAATAACTTCCTTTTCATCAAAAAAGATTTTTCCCACATCAAGAGCCATACGTGCCTCTTTATAAGAACGGGATACTTCTTTTAATTCCTTGACGATCGTACCATATGCAATATGAGTTTTACCACCTCTTTCGATTCCCAGTGACGCAAGAATCATATTTGCGGCTTTATCTACCTGTGCATAGCCATCGGTAGCAGACAGTTCTTTTACAATGATAATACTCTTCTCATCCACTGCCGTTACAAAATCGCCATTTTTACCTCCAAGAAGACTCTTCACATTCTCAAGGGAACCATAATCTTTATCCGGATTCGTCTCAAGAATAAATACAACTCGTCGAACATCCACTTCTATATGCAGCTTTTTTGCTCTGTTATGAATATCTACCAGCAACAGATTATCCAGGAGCAGATTTTTAATAAAATTGTCTTTATTAAATCTTTCCTTATATGCAGTCAGAAGACTTTGAATCTGAAAAACTACAAGCTTTCCAAGTGTATATACATCCTCTCCTGCATCCAGAATGACCAGTACATATTCCAGTTGATGGTCATCATAGATTTTAAAAAACTGATATCCTTTGATCACCTGGCTGTCAGCCTGTGAATTAGCAAATGCGAGTACTTCCTCCTGTGTACATACATTTTCAGAAAAAGTAGATGCCAGCACTTTTCCTTCCACATCTGTGATACATAAATCTGTTCTGGATATGGACTTTAATCCGTCCAGTGTGTTCTGTAATACCTGGTTTGATATCATGTTCATTCCCTCTCTCATCATATAGTCAATACCTTCTATCCCCCAAAAAATAAAAAACCCTTCTCTATATAGTAATACAGAAAGGGAAAAAAATAAAGAGAAAATATTAATTGTTACATATTTTTTTCAATTTGTAATATTTTGTTCACATTTTCTCTTTGTTTTTTTGAAATCCTTCGCCAATGACCTCTCTGGCATCTGTCACGATAACAAAAGCTCCCGGATCCGTCTGCATCACAATCTCTTTCAGCCGTACGATCTGCTTTTTATCCACAACACAAAAGAGCATGATTCGGTCTTTTCCTGAATATAAGCCTTTCGAGGAAATTCCTGTAATTCCTCTTTCCAGATTTTTCATAATCGTATCTGCCATTTCCTGATGATGATCGGTAATGATAAAAGCAATCTTGGCAAATTTCATACCTTCCAGAAATCCATCTGTAACTTTTGTAGTAATTACAATGGCAATGACTGCATACAGGGCTTTCTGCAATCCGAATATAAAAACACCGAGAACTACGATCAATCCGTCAATCACCTGAAGAATCTGAGCAACTGAATAATGGCGAAGTTTGTGCTGAATCAAAGCTGCCACCATATCGGTTCCCCCGGTCGTACTCTGTCCCATAAAAATAAAACCGATTCCGATTCCCATGATCACTCCTCCGAACAAGGCTGCAAGAAGCATATCATCCGGCATAATTGGAAACGGTGGAATCAGATACAGCCAGAAGGACAGCATCAGAGCACCGAGTACGGATTTTCTGGTAAATTCCCATCCTTTTATTTTTATACCAAGAATAAACAAAGGCACATTTAATACCGCATTGGTAAGCCACAGAGGAATTCCTCCCGGAATGATTGGTTCCGTGACTGCCTTGATAATAATGGCAAGTCCGGAAAAACCTCCTGTGACCATCTGCATATAATCATAAATAGAATTAATTGAGACAGCCATTACAGCTGTCCCGATTAATATACATCCATATGCCCGCCAGTCTTTTGTTCCCTTTGCAAGCATGTTATCCTTCTCCTTTTTCCGTTCCCTCTTTATATTGAGAAACCATCTTTTTAAAAGAGTTTTTCTCTAACAGTTTTTCCAGCCAGGTCTTTTTTACTCCTGATTCTTTTCGGATTTCTTCACATTGTCCAAGACAGAAGAAAACTCTTGTATTGATTTTCTTCCTGTGCTCCTGTACAAACCGCTCAATTCCGAAATTCTTTGAACATCCCAGAACTGCCTGGGGTGTCAACGCATTTATTTCATTAATAATTTTATCAAATTCATCTTTTTCACATTCTTCCAGATTCCCTTTTCCAAGAATCACAATCTGGGGATACTTCCCTTTTACATAAGAGTAAAACTCTTCCGTATCTTTCTCATTTTCTCCCAGAAGAAAAATCTGATTCTGATAATAGGACAGATACCAGAATAAAGCTCCAAAGAAGCTGTGTCCCAGAACCTCTTCTTCCATTCTTGCATCACTCATTCCTGCTGCATGCAGAACCTCCGGTTCATCCACTGCTGCTTTATCCAGCGCATCAATATAAGCTCTGAGTTGTTCATCCTTCTGAGCTGCCATAAGCAGTTTCATATTAATCACACCATAAGTTGCAAGAACATCCTCCCTGTTCCAGTTTTCGTTAATATTGTCCATTACTTCATCCACATAGCATTTCTCTACAGAAATACCCAGGACTTGTATCTTTTCATCCATAATACCTTCTCCAGCACATCTATTTCTCTCTCAATTCTGCTGTGTTTACTATAACAGAATACCGAATGTTTTTCAAGAGAAGGCAAATATGTTTGTCTTTTCTGCTCCTTCCAATTATCCCCCGATCAGTATCGAAAGAGAATTTTTCCCAATCCCCCGGCAAACAATAATAATGCCAGAACTGCAGTCATTGCATCTGCTGCCGGCTGAGAAGCCAGAATACCGACATATCCAAATCCTGCGGAAAAGACAGCCAGTGCAACACAAAGGAACACTCCCTGTCGCGCAAGTGAAATAAGAAGCGCACTGAGTGCTTTTCCTGTGGACTGGAAAACAACTGTACTTACCAGTACAATGGCAACACAAGCCATACCCGTCTGCTGTATCCGCAGCATCTGTACTCCAGTCTGTATCAATGCATGTTCCTGCACAAATCTCCCCATTGCCCATGGAGCAGCCAATGCAAGTGCACTTCCCACAACAACAGCAATCCCACATTCAAAGAAATAAGAAAACTGCAGAATCTTTTTCAGACGTTTCCAGTTTTTTGCGCCATAATTATAACCAATCAACGGCTGCCCGCCAAATGCAAATCCTACCATAACCAATACTGCGATCATATTGATTTTCATTACGATCCCCATCGCTGCAATTTTCTCATTTCCATAAGGCAACAGTGCTCGATTCACCATAGCGATTCCAAGACTCTGCATCAGATTAGTAACCGATGCGGGGATACCGATTACCAGCACTTCCTTTAATTTGCTGACTGTCACAGAGAACATCCGAATATCCACAGACAATTTCCGGCTCTTTCTCCAGAGCACCCAGACAAAATAAAGATCTGCTACAATATTTCCGCAGACTGTAGCGATCGCCGCACCGGACGCTCCCAGATGCAGAGTAAAAATAAAGATCGGGTCCAGAATAATGTTGACAATCGTTCCAAGAACACTTCCAACCATAGATTCCGTTGTCAGACCTTCTGTACGTAAAATATTAGAAGGTGTCAGAGACAGAATGATAAAGGGTGCACCTGCTGCAATCCAGGTATAATACTGGCTTGCATAAGTATAAGTATCCGCAGTTGTTCCAAGCAATGCCAGAACCTGTTCCCGAAGCAAAAGCAACAAGGCCGAAGACAACACACCTACAAAAATTGCTCCATAAAAACAAAATACGCTGACTCTTTTTCCTTCTTCTGCTTCTTTTTGTCCAAACAACCGGGAAATATAAGAGCTTCCGCCTAATCCGAAGATATCCCCAAGCGCAATCATTAAAGTAAAGATCGGAGCTCCCAGAGAAACTCCCGCAATCAGATTGGTATTTCCGGTTCTTGCTATAAAAAAAGTATCTGCCATATTGTAGACAAGAGAAAATACCATACTGAAAACTACCGGAAGCGCAAATTTAAAATATTCCTTTGGCACCGGTGCCCGTTCAAATAATTCCTGTTCCATTCCTTATTCCTCTCTTCTGATTATTTTGTACTTTTCATTATATCGAATTTGCTTGCAAATGAATATGACATATGGCACAATGAAAAAAAAAACAAGGAAACAAACACTATGCAGGAAATCCACGACGCTACTATAATTCGAAAATATCTCAATCATTATGATTTTACAAAATATTTCACACAAATACCAGAAGGTTTTTTTCTCTGCCAATATGAAAAAGGAGAACTCCTCTCTTCCATTTATACCCCCACAGATTATCTTCAATTTTCTCTGGATGGCATCATTCGGATCTACACTGTAAATTCGGATGGGAGTCTGATACCAGTCGGGCATCATACAACCCCAACACTCCTAGGTGATGTGGAACTGTGCGGAAATCCGACTTATTTTATAGTGGAAGCTGCTTCCCCCGTTACATGTCTGGTACTTCCCCTGAAGCATTGCCGCGAATCTCTTCTGAATGACAACCGCTTCCTTCGTCTTCTTGTAAACAATTTATCCGACAAACTGGAAAAACTGTCCAACTTTGGTTCAAACCTTTCCACTGTAGAAGAACGCCTAATCCACTATCTTCAGATCTGTTGTCCGGATCATACGCTCACAAATGTCGAAAATGCCACCTTCCACCTGCACTGCAGCCGTCGTCAGCTTCAGCGTATCCTGAAAAAACAGACGGAAACGGGTACTCTGCGCCGTATCGGGAAAGGAAAATATGTACTTGCAGAGCCCATATCTGATTAACATAAAAAACACCCGTCAGAAAGCTTAAGCTTTCTGACGGGTACAGATATTCATTCAAAACAGTACTTTTTCCGCATCTTCTGCACTTGCAAATGGTCCAGGAATCACATCCACACCTCTGTGTCCCCCGAAATAGTCGGCATCAAACTGAATATCTGTTCCATCCGGATTTTCAAATCGCTGTTCCGGTTCAAATGCCCTACCAAGTACATCGGTATTGATCATTCTGTTTTTGAATCCTTCCAGATATTCATAAACATTCGTATCCAGATAGTATTTTCCGTCTTTCTCTACGATTTCTACTTTTACATCATTTCTGTTTTCAGCAGCAATCAGACCATTGACTTCATTTTTACATGCTTTGGCTCCTCCGAGATATGCATTTCCTTCTGTCCATACAGGAAGATGTCCGAAATGAGCTGGCTCTAATTTCTTCATATCTGCCGGTTTGCTGAAATCAAACTGAGAAATCCACTCCTCATAAGTCGGATATTCATCAAACATCCAGGTTCCCACTGCACGGTTTTCAGAATCAAATCCTTCGTCAGAATCATGCATAATGATCACATCTTCTGCCGGCCATTTCTGAACAAAGATGTTATTGTAGATTCTGTCATCTCCATGGAGGAAGGTCATAAAGCCCATAACCTCGGTTCTGTGAGGCATATGGTAAGGAGTATAACGCCAGGATGTTCCATCTCCTACACAAGTCAGAGCTCCACAGATCAGGTTGTGTACCAGTGCCACACCCTGTGTTGCAAATCTTAAGCTGGCATCAGACAAAAGAATATTGTTATCGATCAATGTCGGGCCATGGCTTACCTCAACAAAGATATCCTGAGACATCATGCCGCCTTTTAGAATCTCTGCACCTTCCGGTTTCTGATTATCATGAAGCAGGTTCTGTGTCAGACGTGTACCCTGTGCTTCCCAGTCACACCAGATTCCCATAGTACAATGATGAATATGATTCCGGCGCATCGTAACATCAATGGCAGCATGCATTTTGATTCCTGCGATTTCGGCACCGCCCTGTTCCATCATATTATTGATATGATGAATGTGGTTGTCTTCAATAATACTGAACACACCGCCCATACGGCCGATAATACCGCCTTGCTCACAGTGATGAATATTATTGCGGCGAATAATGTGGCTTCCCACATTCTCTTTCAGCCATCCATGATACTGACCACGGCATACTGCATCACGTTCCATCTGTGTAGGGCTCTTTACATATTTATAAGTAAAGTAATGATCATTATCCGGATCCAGGTATTTGCCTACGGAGATACCTGCACATTTACTGTTTGAAATATCACAATCTTCAATAATCCATCCTTTGCTCCAGTGCGGACCGATCATACCATCTTGGAATGCTGCCGGAGGCGCCCAGGTAGTTGCTGCTTTATTGATATTGAAACCGCTGACTGTAATATATCCGATTCCTGTTTCGGAAGGCATGAAACATTCCCGTCTTACATTGATTTCCACGTTCTCTTCATTTGGATTTTCTCCCTGGAAATTCGCATAGATGATAGTTTCATCTTTTTCCGCATCCTGCTCTGTATACCATTTATAAATGGAATCTTCCGGTGTCCAGCTGCAAGGATAAACTTCCCCTTTGATACACTCTTCCAGTGATGTGGCTTCATACAGAGCTTTATCATTTAAATATACACATCCTGTATGTTTATCTGCTTTTGCAAAATACCAGTCTCCATATACAAAAGTGGTGTATGGATTGTATCCACCGAAAACACTGTTTGATATACGGCATACCCATACATTTCCTTCGTATACTTCCCAGTTTTTCACCTGCTCAGCACCGGTGATCACAGCTCCTAGAGGCTCAACACTGCGGTAACAAATACGTGCATCCTCTGTTCCGGCATGAACCGGATTTACATATTCTCTGTAAATACCCGGATAAACCAGAACTTCATCTCCTGGCTGCGCGATTTTGGCTGCATCATTAATATGGCGAAACGGCATCTGCGCTGTACCATTCCCATTACGACCTGCATTGGCATTTACATAAATTTTCATGGCAATCCTCCTGTTGTTTTAATTCTGCTTTTGTTAAACCTTTTCGCAAAGTATAGCATTGCTGTTTTAGAATTACAATTTAATTTTTATCCAAAAATCTTTAATCTTGTGTCCCCCTATCTCTCATCCATACAATGTCTCGATTTGGAGACGACATTGCAGAAACGCTTTACACAGAGACGGGTCAAAGTGGCTGCCGGAGGACTCCTCGATAATACCAAAAGCCTCGTCGAAGCTGAACTGCCCCTTGTGCACTCGATTGCTCACCAATGCGTCAAACACATCCGCCAACGCCATGATCCGGGCTTCCAACGGAATCTCCTCCTGGACAAGTCCGCAAGGATAACCCGTACCATCCCACTTTTCATGATGATAGTGAGCCACATTCACAGCAATGTTCTTAAATTGAAGATCATCGGAATTCTGTAGAATCCGAGCCACGATTTCCGCACCCTTTTTGGCGTGGAGTTTCATAATCTCATACTCCTCCGAAACAAATTTACCCGGTTTATTGAGAATGCTGTCGGGAATGGCAATCTTTCCGAAGTCATGCAAAGGTGCGGCCTTGATAATCTGATCCGCAATCTCCCGGGTCAACGTAGAGGAATAGTCCGTGGCCAGCAGATGCTCTACGAACGCCCGCACCACGTCGCTGGTGCGACGGATGTGACCGCCTGTATTGTTATCCCGATTTTCAACGATACTTGCCATACTGACGATGATATCGTTCTGTACCTCCACCAGCCGGGCTGTTTTCTCCTTCACCTGCACGCCCAGTTCTTCATTATATTGCTCCACCAATTTGAGGTATTGCTGTTGTGGAGTATCATCCCAAATACGGATGCAGTGCAGTTTCTTCCGGTACATCTCGGGAACAGAGTAGCAGACTTCCAGAATTCCACCAGCACAAACGGTATAGGCGATTGGTAGCAGTTCTACTTTCAGACCCACCATTCGTTCTCCCACAAAGGTGGCACTACACAGAATCAGCAGGCACAAAGAACCAACACTGACAAAATAAGACACATGTTTCTTCTTGCGCAGCACATTGGCAACAATAAGCAGTCCGCACCCCAGCGTTATCGCTATGTATATCGGGCTCAGCAAATGAAGCGGGCCGTACTCCCTTTTCAGGAAGGTGTAGCCGTCGCGTATCACCATCTCAACACTACGATAGTACCAGTCCACCCGTCCAACGGAGGATGCTCCCAGAAATATGATAAGGCAAATGCAAATGCACAGCACCCTAACAGCTGCCGGGATGCGAGTTTTGCACAAATCTGCAATAGCCTGGATTGTGAACCAATGTCATTTATAGCCAGACAAGAAATTAACAGTTATGAATCAGGAGGTTTTTATGCTGAGTATTTATCTTGGAAAAATGGATGAAGCAATTTATTATCCGCCGGTTTATTTTGACAATCAATATGAAGACGAGTGGATTACCGATAAACTGTCAGTTGCAATGATAAAAGATGTGGATCAGTCAGATGTGATAAGTGCGCGGCTTATAGACAGTCCGGTGTTGGGACCCATTTCTGCGAGGGAACTGTCCGGCAGTGTTAAAACGCTGATTTTGATGGCTTTCGATGATACAGATAAAATATTTAATGCATCTGCATGTGGTGATAATTGTGTAAAATGGATTCTGAAGATTGGTGAGTCAAAAGATTTAAAAATCAATCTCAGGCATATTATGGATTTGGGAAATGAGAAATTTGAAGCCAGTATTTTAAATACAGGGGAAATGGTTCATAATATGGCAGAATTTGTAATTATTGCAGGTGAATATGTATAGGTGAGA
>JALFGN010000037.1 GCA_022777285.1 Blautia sp. | reverse complement strand
TGAACACGATCGATCAATGCGAGAGGTATATGGCTTAGATAAAGCATTACGCGAGTAAACTCGCATAAGATGATTTCCACTTCCCGGACATCTGATTTCCAGATTTCCGGAAGTGCGATTTCATCGCACAAGAATATTCAGTTTTTGGCATTTGTCAGAGATGATGAGCATTTTTCAAAGTATTACGATGCCATTTATGTACTTTTTAAAACCGGAATGAGAATCAGTGAGTTTTGTGGATTAACGATATCTGATATTGATTTCAATGAAAAAGTTATCAATATTGACCATCAATTACAGCGAGAAAGAAATGGGAAATATGTTATTGTTGATACCAAAACCGAAGCTGGAGAAAGAAAGCTGCCGTTCAATAAAATTGATGATGAACTGGAACTGCATCTAAGAAACCTTGTTAATGACAGACAAAAACCAAAGGCAGAGCCGATGGTTGATGGAAAAGTTGGTTTTTTAGTGCTTGACAAAAATCAAAATCCAACAGTAGCTATGCACTGGGAGAAATATTTTGAGCATATCCGTGAGAAGTACAACAAGATTTATAGAGTACAGATGCCTTTGGTTACTCCACATGGTCGAGTTATAATAAGGACAAGTTAGAAAACTCCAGTAAATACAAGGGGTTGCACTAATTTAGTCCTTATTTTTAACTCCCTGAAAAAGGGAAAAATAAGACAGCGCTGTCATTCCAGAATATGAATTATTACAGATCCAGACTGGAAATGGATTTGTGTAAGACAAGAGTAAAAACAACAGAATTATTGTAATTATAGGACTGAATTAGCTCGCACGGAATATAGATTCCGGTTGTCTAATTCAGTCCTCTTTTTGATTGACGACGATGAAAGGTGATGAAAAATGGCTAGAATTATTTCTATTGTAAACCAAAAAGGGGGAACTGGAAAGTCCGCATGTACAGCTAATTTAGCTGTAGGATTAGCACAAAAGAATATGAAAGTATTAATCGTAGATGCAGATCCACAGTCTGATGTATCCGCAGGATTTGGATATCGTGATTGTGATGACAGTAATGAAACACTTACAGCTCTTATGGATGCAGTAATGAAAGATGAAGATATTCCTTCAGACTGTTATATCAGACATCAGGCAGAGGGAATAGACATTATCTGTTCTAATATTGGACTGGCAGGTACGGAAGTACAGTTGGTAAATGCAATGAGCAGGGAATATGTATTGAAACAGATTTTATATGGTATCAAGGATCAATATGATGCAGTCATCATTGATTGTATGCCATCATTGGGAATGATTACGATCAATGCGCTGGCTGCATCAGATGAAGTCCTCATTCCAGTTGAAGCGTCCTACCTGCCAATCAAAGGATTGCAGCAGTTGTTAAAAACGATCGGTAAGGTTCGTAAGCAGATTAATCCGAAGCTGCAGGTCGGTGGGATTCTGTTCACGATGGTCGATGCTCATACAAATGATGCCAGAAATAATATGGAACTTCTTAGAAATGTATATGGAAGTCAAATTCATATTTTTGATAATTATATTCCATTTTCTGTAAGAATGAAGGAAGCAGTCAGAGAAGGACAGAGTATTTTCTCTTATGATCCGAAAGGCAAAGCTACAGAAGCCTATCGAAGAGTGACGGAGGAGGTGCTGAAAGATGCCATCTAAAAAAAGAGCAACTCCCATTTCCTTACAGCCACTTGATGCGTTGTTTGGAACAAATGAAGAGACGACCAATGGAATTAGTGAGATAGCAATAGGAAGCCTTCATCCATTTCCGAATCACCCATTTCAAGTAAAAGATGATAAGAAAATGGAAGAATTATCAGATAGCATTACACAGTATGGCGTGTTGGTTCCCGGTATTGTGCGGTTGAGAGAGTCCGGTGGTTATGAGATTGTAGCTGGTCATCGGCGAAAACGAGCATGTGAACTTGCAGGATTAGAGAAAATGCCGGTTATCATCAAAGATCTTACAGATGATGAAGCGACGGTGATCATGGTAGATTCCAACATTCAGCGAGAAGAGCTACTGATTAGCGAAAAGGCATTTGCTTACAAAATGAAATATGAGGCGTTAAAGCGTCAGGGGAAACGGTCTGATTTAACTTCTTGCCAAGTTGGCAAGAAGTTGGCGGCGGAAGAAGTCAGTCAGAATACAGGAGATAGTTCCAGACAAATTCTTCGATATATTCATCTGACAGAGTTGATCGCAGAGTTTTTAGAATTGGCAGACGAGAAGAAGCTTCCCTTTAATACAGCTGTTGAAGTTTCTTATTTGAGAACTGAAGAGCAGCAGATATTACTTCAGTATATGCATAATCACAATATAGTACCTTCCATGAAGCAGGCAAAGGAATTGAAGCAGATTTCAAAAGAGCGGATGTTGACGTATTCAGAAATTGACCAGATTTGCATGAATGAAAGTACTGAAAAAGTTCAGGTG
>JALFGN010000020.1 GCA_022777285.1 Blautia sp. | reverse complement strand
CACCTGACAAAAAAGACAGTTTTGCAAACAACGAAGAGATACTTAAATATTTGGTTAATACACAGATTGCGCCTACTCCCCTTGCTCGCGCCGCATTTTGTGAGGATGCGCTCAAAACATCGACACAAACAGGCGCGGAACAATACGTGATACTCGGTGCCGGATTGGATACTTTCGCTTTTCGTGAACAGGAGTTATTAAAAAGATGTGAAGTATTTGAATTGGACCATCCGCTTACACAGAAGGACAAAAAAGAAAGAATAAAGCGTGCGGGATGGAATTTGCCCGAAAAACTGCATTTTGTTCCAATAGATTTTACAAAGGATAACATTGGTGACAAGCTCATTGAGGCAGGCTTCAAATCTGATAAAAAGACTTTTTTCTCTTGGCTTGGGGTCTGTATGTATCTTGAACAGAGTGCTATTGAGAAAGTGCTGCAAAATCTTTCCTCCTTGGCTGCAGACGGATCTGATCTGATATTTGATTATGCAGATGACGGCCTGTTCCAGGCTGAGGGGCGGCGGGTACAGAATACGATCGCTATGGCGAAAGCCGGTGGCGAGGAAATGAAGTCATGCTTCGACCAAATGAGTTTAGAACTCATGCTGTCATCATATCACTTTTTGACGTATGAGCATTTAAGCCGGAGAGAAATTCAGAACCGTTTCTTCTCCGAAAGGAACGATTGGTTGTCAGCCTTTGAGCATATCAACTATGTACATGCAGTTTTAAAGAAATAAGCATACGCACTGATAAAAATGTAAATAAAAGGATAATACACTATGAAATGTTTAGTAATATACATACATGGCAAAGGCGGAAATGCAGAGGAAGCAAACCACTACCGGTCTCTGTTTACTGGAAGTGATGTGATTGGTTTTGATTATACATCACGAAATCCATGGGAGGCCAAAAATGAATTTCCGGGTCTTTTTGATTCGTGCAGCAAGGCTTACGATGAGGTCATTTTAATTGCAAACAGTATTGGCGCTTTCTTTGCAATGAGCACTCTTGCCGAAAAGAATATTTCTAAGGCTTTGTTTATTTCTCCTATTGTGAATATGGAGAAACTGATTACCGATATGATGATGTGGTCGAATGTTACGGAGGATGAGCTGGAAAGCAAAAAAGAAATTCCCACGGAGTTTGGCGAAACCTTATTTTGGGAATATCTGTGCTATGTGCGCAAGCATCCGATTGAATGGAACATCCTCACCTGCATTCTGTATGGTGGAAAGGATCACCTGACCTCCAGAGAAACCATATCCGAGTTTGCAGAAAAACAAGGCGCAGACCTTACCGTAATGGAGGACGGTGAGCACTGGTTCCATACCAATGAGCAGATGCAGTTTCTGGACGATTGGATTCGCAGGTCTATTCCATAACATTTCTATTGGAAAATAGCAAAAATGGTCGAGAGAAATTGAGCCACATTGTTGTAAAATGGTTGCATTGGGAGGTGAGAAAATGCAGGAACAAATTGAAGCGGTACAACGAATGCAGGAGTATATCGAAAAACATCTGCGTGAGAGTATTTCTTTTGCGGATGTGGAAAAGGTATCATTGTTTTCTCCCTGGTATGCAAGACGGTTGTTTTTAGAGTATACAGGTGTTACGCCGTCTGAGTATATCCGAAAGCTGAGATTAAAACAGTCTGCACTCAAATTACGGGATGAAGATGTGAATATTCTGGATGTTGCGCTTGATTCCGGCTTTGGAAGCGTTGACGGATACCAAAGAGCTTTTCGTAAAGAGTTCGGCTGTAATCCAAGCGCTTATGCCGCTGATCCGATTCCCCTGCGTTTGTTCACCCCCTACGGTGTGAAATTTCGTTATATGGAAAGGAAGGAAACGGCCATGGGTGCAAGAAATGTGTTTATTCAGGTAATCGACAAACCTAAAAGAAAGGTTATTATCAAACGGGGAAGAACAGCCACGGAGTATATGAAGTATTGTGAGGAAGTCGGCTGTGATATTTGGGGGTTGCTGGTCAGTATGAAATCTCTTTGCGGGGAGCCGGTATGCCTGTGGCTGCCGGAAGCATATGTCAAACCGGGAACAAGTCAGTATGTGCAGGGTGTGGAGGTAGCAGAGGATTATAGTGGAGAAATTCCCGATGGCTTCGACGTGATTGAACTTCTGAAAGCGCAGTACCTGATGTTCCAGGGAGAACCCTTTCAGGAAGAAGATTACCAGCAAGCTATTGCAGAAATCTGGGAATCCGAGAAAAACTATGACCCATCTTTGATTGGCTATCAGTGGGACCATTTAAATCCCAAAATTCAACTGGAACCCATCGGAACGAGAGGGTATATCGAGTTAGTTCCGATTTGCTCTAAAATATGAGCGATGATTGCAGAATAAAGCGATATGAACGAATCGTAAGGACGCAGTGGATGACACTTCGTCCTCATTGTTTTCGTCTGCGCAAATGAATGATTCCATAGAAAGAGAGGCGATTTAACATGGAACAGGAAAAAATTGTGATCTGTGGACTTCGGCAGAATAACCTGAAAAATGTGTCCTTTGATATTCCAAAGGGGAAAATTGTGGTTTTTACCGGGGTATCCGGCTCTGGGAAGTCAAGCATCGTATTCGATATAAGCAGCAACAGAAGAATCATAATGATCCAGAAGTGATACGACCCGAATCCGTTTCTCCGGGAAATTGAAGGATGATACCCTGCTCATCATAGATAATTTCAATGTGACTGCTACACAGGACAGTTTTCTATCGGTAGTGTTGAAATACCGCTGCCGGGTTCTATTTACGACAAGAAGTAAATTTGATGGACATTGCATTCAGCAGC
>JALFGN010000132.1 GCA_022777285.1 Blautia sp. | reverse complement strand
TGACGAAACTTGGAGGGAGAAATCCCTTTTACGGCTTTGAAGGTTTCCGTATAATAGCTGGAACCGGAAAAGCCGTTTTTTAATGCAATTTCCGTTATGGAAAGTTCATGAGCCAGAAGATCCGGAAGACTCTGTTCGATTCGATAGGAATTCAAATATTCAAAAGGAGTCTGATGGAAAACCCGTTTGCACAGACGTCCGCATTCACCTGGACTTAAGGATGCAGACCGGGCAATTTCATCCAGTGTGATCTTTCTGGTATAATTCTGATGAATATAATTCAGAATCTCCCGTGCTTTTTTTCCGGATTCAATGGCTTTTACAGAAGGATTCTGAAGGCTGCCTTCTTTTTCATAAAGGGTGTAAACAGCAGCCCAACAAGCCAGAAGATTTCCTTTCAGAAAAAGCTCCCAGGCAGGAGACTTCTTTTCAAACAACTGCAAAGATTCCGTGATCAGCTGAAAAATCCTGGTTCCCGTTCCCTTCTGGGAATCTGCAAGAAGACAGGAAGAAAAAGAAGATTCCAGCACAGGATCTACGTATTTATCCTGAATCCGCTTTTCCTCGTATCCATACAGGATACGGGGATGAAAAATCAGGCTTAACGTATGTGCCTCTCTGGAAATCAGGGAACCCATATGCAGACTGTTGGCATTGATAAAACAGACATCTCCTGCATGCAGAACATACTCACGGCTGTTTACCTGGTAATGCATGCTTCCTTCCAGCATCAGTGCCAGCTCGATCTCCGGATGCCAGTGACAGGAAAAAAATGAATGCCCGTCACGGGAAAACACATTTTCATGAATATCGATCGGAAAATCATAAGTTCCGTGAGGATTCTGTTCCTTTAAATTTTTGTCTACATTTACAGCAGGCGTAAGCATACCCTTCCCCCTTTATTGATTCTCATTGTTCCGGCGGCTGACAGATACTTGCACCGTTTTGGGTACCTGTAACAGCCTTTGCTCAATGCTTTTGCAGGAAGTAGTTCCTGTCTGGTCGAAATGCTTCAAACACCTGTCAGCCGCCGGAACAATATTAGTTTAGCGTAATTTTGAAAAGAAGGCAATATTCATTCTTGAAACCTGTTACTTCCTGTGCTATTATTATGGACAGTTAGTTTAGATTGATGAAGCAGGAGGTATTACCGTGCAGAAATACGGAGTAAATGAACTTCGAAAGATGTTTTTGGAGTTCTTTGAAGGAAAAGGCCATCTGGCTATGAAGAGTTTTTCTCTTGTTCCTCATAATGACAAGAGCTTATTATTAATTAACAGTGGTATGGCACCTTTAAAACCATACTTTACAGGAGCGGAGGTTCCGCCGAGAAGAAGAGTGACAACCTGTCAGAAGTGTATTCGTACAGGTGATATTGAAAATGTAGGAAAGACTGCACGTCATGGTACATTTTTTGAGATGCTTGGTAATTTCTCTTTTGGGGATTATTTCAAAAGAGAGGCGATTCACTGGTCCTGGGAGTTCCTCACAGAGGTGGTAGGACTGGATCCGAATCGTCTTTATCCGTCTGTATATCTGGAGGATGATGAGGCGTTTGATATCTGGAATAAGGAAATCGGAATTGCCCCGGAACGTATTTTCCGTTTTGGAAAAGAGGATAATTTCTGGGAGCATGGTGCAGGTCCTTGTGGTCCTTGTTCTGAGATTTATTATGACAGAGGGGAAAAATACGGATGCGGCAGCCCGGATTGTACCGTAGGCTGTGAATGTGACCGTTACATTGAAGTATGGAACAACGTATTTACCCAGTTTGAAAATGACGGAGAAGGGCATTATACAGAGCTGATTCAGAAGAATATTGATACCGGTATGGGTCTGGAACGTCTGGCAGTTATTGTACAGGATGTGGATTCTATTTTTGATGTAGATACGATCTGTGCACTGAGAAACAAAGTCTGTGAACTGGCTGATGTGGAATATAAATCCGATGAGGCAAAGGATGTTTCCATTCGTCTGATCACCGATCATATCCGTTCTGCTACTTTTATGATTTCCGATGGAATCATGCCGACCAATGAGGGAAGAGGTTATGTACTGCGCCGTCTGATCCGTCGTGCGGCACGTCACGGACGTCTTCTTGGAATCGAAGGAAAATTCCTGGCTGTACTGAGCAATACGGTGATCGAAGGATCCAAAGACGGATATCCGGAACTGGATGAAAAGAAAGATTTCATCTTCCAGGTACTGACAAAAGAAGAAGAACAGTTCAATAAGACCATTGATCAGGGTCTGCGCATTCTGGAAGAGATGGAAGAAGCCATGAAAGCAGAAGGTGTGACAGAATTATCCGGAGACAATGCGTTTAAATTGTATGATACGTATGGATTCCCTCTGGATCTGACAAAAGAGATTCTGGAAGAAAAAGGATATACCATTGATGAAGCCGGATTCAAGGCTGCTATGGATGAACAGAGAGACAAGGCAAGAAAGGCGCGTGAAGTTACAAACTACATGGGTGCGGATGCAACCGTATATGACGCCATTGATGCTTCTGTTACAACCGAATTTGTGGGTTATGACCGTCTGGTTCATACTTCTTCTGTAACCGTTATGACAACAGAAGAAGAACTGGTAGATGCTCTGACAGAAGATCAGAAAGGTACCATTTTTGTAGAGGAGACTCCATTCTATGCAACCATGGGCGGACAGGAAGGCGATAAAGGCGTGATTCTGTGCAAGGATGCGGAATTTGTCGTGGAAGATACGATTAAGCTTCTGGGTGGCAAGGTAGGTCATGTCGGACGACTGACAAAAGGTATGATTAAGACAGGAGATCAGGTAGAACTTCGTGTCTGCACAAAAGGCCGTGCGGATACCTGCAAGAACCACAGTGCAACGCATCTTCTTCAGAAGGCCCTGAAAACAGTACTTGGTTCTCATGTAGAACAGAAAGGTTCTCTGGTAACACCGGACAGACTGCGTTTTGACTTTGCGCATTTCCAGGCTATGACAGCAGAAGAGCTGGAAAAAGTAGAAGCTATTGTCAATGAAGAGATTCAGGCAAATCTTCCGGTTGAAACAGCAATCATGTCGATTGATGATGCAAAGAAATCAGGCGCGATGGCACTGTTTGGAGAAAAATACGGCGATACCGTAAGAGTCGTATCTATGGGAGATTTTTCAAAAGAACTTTGTGGTGGTACCCATGTAGCGAATACGGGTGTAATCACAACTTTCAAGATTGTATCCGAAACAGGTATTGCGGCAGGGGTACGTCGAATCGAAGCACTGACTGGAGACGGGGTATTCCGTTATTATAAAGAAACCGAGAAGAAGCTGGCTGAAATCGCAGCTATGTTGAAAGCTTCTCCTGCAGAAGCAGCAGAAAAGATTGCACATATGCAGGCAGAAATCAAAGAGCTTCACAGTGAGAATGAATCCCTGAAAGCCAAAATGGCACAGGAAGCAGTCGGCGATGTTATGAATCAGGTAAAAGAAGTCAAAGGAGTAAAACTTCTGGCAGTATCAGTCAATGATGTAGATATGAACGGACTTCGTGATCTGGGTGACCAGCTGAAAGAAAAACTGGGTGAAGGTGTGGTCGTACTTGCCAGCGTAAACGGAGGAAAGGTAAATCTCCTTGCTATGGCTACAGATGGAGCACGCAAAGCAGGTGCACATGCCGGAAATCTGGTGAAAGGTATGGCGGCAGTTGTAGGCGGAGGCGGCGGCGGTCGTCCGAATATGGCACAGGCAGGCGGAAAGAATCCGGAGAAAGTGCCGGAAGCGCTCAAAAAAGCAGAAGAAATTCTGGAAGGACAGCTGGCGTAAGAAACTTTGCGGAAAATACTGGGAATATTTTTTAAGAAAATGTATGAAAATAGTTGACGTATGAAAAAAATCTGATATAATATTTTTGTGCAATAAAAATACCCAGACAGTTGTATTATGCACAATCTACAACTGGAGGGAGGTTAGGTGTGAGACTATGTCAAATGTAATCGTAAAAGAAAACGAGACTTTGGATAGCGCTTTACGTCGTTTCAAGCGCAGCTGTGCGAAAGCAGGCATTCAGCAGGAAATCCGTAAAAGAGAGCATTACGAGAAACCAAGCGTTCGTCGTAAGAAAAAATCTGAAGCAGCTAGAAAACGTAAATATAATTAATGTGCAGTAAAAGCCTCTGGACAAACCAGAGGCTTTTTTACTCTATGAGAAAAGTTTGCAAAGGCATTGGGGGTACGTATTATGAAAAAAATAATAGATTTGGTATCCAGCCGTATATTTGTTTTCATACTGGCAGTTCTGCTTCAGATGGTCTGGCTGATGCTGCTTGCATGGGGAATGACCAATCTTGCCACACCGGCAACCTGGCTGGTAGAGAGCCTGAGCCTGATTTTTGTACTCTGGATTGTAAATAAAAAAATCAATCCGGCTTATAAACTGGCATGGACGATTCTGATTCTTGCTTTTCCGGTATTTGGTGTCGTTGTTTATGTTTTGTTTGGTCAGTCTCGTGTTGCAGGCGCTATGACAAAAGAATCTTCAGCAGTGCTGCATGAGATCAAGAATTATTTCAAAGAAAGCCATACTGTGCGAAAGGAATTGAAGGAGGCAGATCCGGGTGTATCCAATCAGTCTGCTTATATTCGCGACTATGCGGGATTTCCCCTTCAGAATCACACTTCCACAAAATATTATCCGGTAGGGGAAGCGATGTTTGCAGATATGCTGGAGGATCTGAAACAGGCCAGACATTTTATTTTCCTTGAATATTTCATCATTCATGAAGGCAAAATGTGGAATCAGATTCTGGAGATTCTGGAAGAAAAAGCAAAAGAAGGCGTGGATGTCCGTCTGATCTATGATGATATGGGATGTGTGACGACGCTTCCTTATCGCTATTACAAAAAGCTGCAGGCAAAAGGAATTAAATGTGCGGCATTTAATCCGGTCCGTCCGATCCTGAATATTATCCTGAATAACCGGGATCACAGAAAAATACTGGTGATTGATGGCCATACAGGATATACGGGAGGAATCAATCTGGCAGATGAATACATTAATGAGGATGTCCGTTTCGGACATTGGAAAGATACCGGGATTCGTCTTCATGGAGAAGGAGTCTGGAATCTTACCGTTATGTTTCTGCAGATGTGGTGTGTGATTACAGGGACAAGAACGCATATTCCTGCGTACAGTCCTTATGTATATCATATGGAAGAATTTGAGAATGACGGTTTTGTACAGCCCTATGGAGATACCCCTCTGGATAACGAAACCGTAGGAGAGGATGTTTATCTGAATATTATCAATCAGGCAAAGAATTATGTTTATATCTGTACCCCGTATCTGATCATTGATAATGAGATGATGACAGCACTTTGTCTGGCTTCGAAAAGAGGGGTAGATGTGCGCATCATGACACCGGGAATTCCCGATAAGAAAATCATCTTCCTGCTGACGCAATCCTATTATGAACAACTCATCGAGGCAGGCGTACGGATTTACGAGTATACACCCGGATTTCTGCATTCCAAGACTTTTGTGTGTGATGATACGATTGCAACGGTGGGAACGATCAATCTGGATTACAGAAGCCTGTATCTTCACTTTGAATGTGCAGTCTGGATGTACCAAAGCCGTGCAGTTATGGAAGTAAAAGCAGATATGGAAGAGACGCTTCCAAAATGCAGAGAAATTAAGATGGATTTCTGTAAGAACAGAAATATCCTGATCCGGACACTGCAAAGTATCCTGCGTCTTGCAGCACCCCTTTTATAAAAATACCCCCGAGAAGGAGGCAACATATGTTATTTCATTTTCTGACACATACCGTACTGGGTACGGATCTTTATCACGTGATTCAATGGTTCCTGGCTTACAGTATTCTGGGCTGGGTAGTCGAATCCATTTATATGTCTATCTGTAACCGGAAACTGACAAACCGGGGATTTGCAAGAAGTCCCATTTGTCCCATTTATGGAGTCGGTGCCTTGTCTGTTTACTTTTTGCTGCGTCCCTTTGCCGAAAATCTTCCGCTCCTTTATGTGATGGGATGTATCATTCCCACACTGCTGGAATTTATCACTGCAAAAATCATGCTTCGGGTATTTGGGGAAGTCTGGTGGGATTATTCAGAGAAACCATTGAACTACCAGGGAATCCTCTGTCTGGAAAGTACCATTGCCTGGGGATTTTATACACTGGGACTCTTCCTGTTCCTGCAGGATGCAGTGGAACGATTTGTGGACAGCTATTCCTTTGCAGTGGGGAGTGTTATGAGCACGCTGATTGTAACTTTGTATATGGCAGATTTTCTGCAAAGTGTGTATAAAGTGAAAAAAGAAGAGCTGCCGGACTCTCTGGGAGAACTCTTCGAAGAGATTCGTGCCATGATAGGGAAATGATGCGAAGCGACTGCACCGCCGCCCGGTTCCAGTCTGTTTCCATCTGATGGGTGCATTTTCTTATTTCAGTTGGCCATATGCAGGGATTTCTTAGTACTTTCGGATTTCCTGTAAAATCATCAAAGCAGAAAATTTTTCAGTGTTTGAGCACTGTATCCATGTCAACAGAAAAGCAGTTCCTCCAAAAGCAAATCAAAGCCTTAACAGGTACCAGCAAAACGGGAGCAGGGATGTTTGATTTCTGCGGTCCTTAGCAAACGCGCTTCGCTTGAACGGTGCACGGACCGCAGTTCATCCCTGCTGCACCGTTTTGGGTACCTGTAACAGTCTTTGCTCAATGCTTTTGGAGGAACTGCTTTTCTTGTTTGACATGAGATAACCGTGTGAGTTTTGAAAAATTTTTCTGCCATAAAGGATGATTGTCAGGAAATCCTGAAAGTACTGAAATCCCGAATCGACCAACGAAAAAGAAAATGCACCCATCAGATGGAAACAGGCTGAGCCCGGGCGGCAGTGCAGCTGGAGTTGTCATAGATGGGGCTTTTTTTTCATAAGATGCAGTGAGGAGATGGATTTGGGGGATTTTATGTTTTCATACATATGGAAACGAAAGATACCTGCGTTTGTTCTTTCGGTTCTTTTGTTTGCCTGTCCGGTCAGGGCAGAGACAGGGGGCGGGGAGCAGGAGGCATTGATTCAGGCGCCGCATGG
>JALFGN010000122.1 GCA_022777285.1 Blautia sp. | reverse complement strand
GATTCAGGCGCCACATGGTGTGCTTATGGAGGCTTCTACAGGAACGATTATTTATGAGAAGGAAAAGGATACCCGGGTGCTGCCTGCCAGTATCACAAAGATTATGACGCTTCTTCTTATTTTTGATGAGATCGAAAAGGGAAATCTGAAGATGGAAGATCCGGTGATTACCAGTGCCTATGCAACCTCCATGGGTGGATCGCAGGTTTATCTGGAAGAGGGGGAGAAGCAGACAGTAGAAACGATGATCAAATGCATTGTCATTGCCTCCGGTAACGATGCCAGTGTGGCTATGGCAGAGCATATCTGTCAAAGTGAGGAAGCATTTGTAAAACGGATGAATGAACGGGCAGAGGAGCTTGGAATGGAAAATACCCATTTTGAAGACTGCTGCGGACTTACGGACTCTGCGAATCATTATACTACGGCCTATGATGTGGCACGGATGTCCCGGGAGCTGGTTGTGAACTATCCCAAGATCCTGGAGTATTCCTCTATCTGGATGGATACGATCATTCATGAGACAAGACAGGGAACCAGTGAATTTGGTCTTACAAATACCAATAAACTGATCCGGGGCTATGAGGGGTGTCTTGGATTGAAGACGGGAAGTACAAGTGCTGCAAAATATTGTGTCAGTGCAGTGGCAAAAAGAAAAGGCATTACTTTAATCAGTGTGGTCATGACTGCACCGGATTATAAAGTACGGTTTCGGGATGCGGCAGCTATGCTGAATCTGGGGTTTGGCGTCTGCAGCCTTTACACAGATGAAAAAGAGGAAAACCTTCCGGAGATTCTGGTAAAGGGAGGCGTCCGTGATACGGTTTCCTGTGCATACAAAGAGCCGTTTCACTATCTGGACACGGAAGGGAAGGCATTGGATAAAGTGGAGAAAAAAATCGTCTTGAAGGAGTCGGTTTTGGCACCTGTTACAAAGGGAGCAAAAGCAGGAGAAATCCAGTATTATCTGGATGGCGAAAAAATAGGAAGTGTAGCAATTGTTTTTTGTGAAAATATCGAAAAAGCCGGATATTGGGATTACGTAAAGGAAATTGGAGAAAAAATCTTTTGAAAACAGGGATTGCAGACTGGATGCCTTTGGATTATAATAGCCCGGAGACTTGAAAAGAAAGAGAAGGTGCAGGGGTGCACCTTCTTTTTGACGGAAAGAGAGGATATTTATGCAGCAGGATATGACAGTCGGAAGTCCGGCGAAGGCGATCATCCGGTTTACCATTCCGATTTTTATCGGAAATGTATTTCAGCAGTTTTACAGTATGGTAGACACGATCATTGTAGGAAAATTTGTAGGAACAAAGGCACTGGCAGCAGTGGGAAGTGTGGGAACGATTATGTTTCTGATCATCGGTTTTATGCTTGGTCTGACAGCAGGGTTTACGGTGCTGACAGCACAGCGGTTTGGAGCCGGGGATATGAGGGGGATGCGAAAAACAGTGGGAAGTGCCGCCCTGTTATCTCTGATCATGAGCGGAATTATGACAGCTGTGAGTATGGCAGGAATGAAGGCCTTGTTAAAATTTATGAATACACCGGAAGATATTTTTGCAGATGCTTATCGTTATATTATGATTATCTGTGCCGGAATTTTTGCAACGGTACTTTATAATCTTTTGTCCAGTATTCTGCGTGCCATCGGAAACAGTCAGGTTCCATTGTATTTTCTGATTGTATCGGCATTGTTGAATGTGGTACTGGATCTTTTGTTTATTCTTGTGTTTCATATGGGAGCAGCGGGGGCTGCTTATGCAACGGTCATTGCCCAGGGTGTTTCCGGTGTGCTTTGTCTGATTTATATCATAAAAAAAGTGCCGGAACTGAAATTGGAGAGAGACGATTTTCGTCTGGAATCTCATATTGCAAAAATGCAGGTGGGGATCGGAATCCCTATGGCTTTGCAGTATTCCATTACGGCCATTGGCGCTATGATGGTACAGACTTCTCTGAATATGTTAGGTTCCGGAGCGGTTGCCGCTTTTACAGCTGCCAATAAGATTGAGCAGATTGCTACGCAGGCGTATGTGGCACTTGGAACGACTATGGCGACCTACTGTGCGCAGAACATGGGAGCCGGTGCAATCAAAAGAATCCGCCAGGGATTTTGTGCAGCGACGATTGGAGGAGGCATCTATTCCGTTGTTATGGGATTTGCGCTTGTATTTTTCGGAAAATATCTGACCTATCTCTTTGTTTCCGGTGATGTTTCCGGGATTATGGATCAGGTGCAGATTTATCTGACCTGTGTAGTAATTTTCCTGATTCCTCTTAATATTGTCAATGCTTACAGAAACGGAATCCAGGGAATGGGGTATGGAATTCTTCCGATGATGGCAGGTGTGGCAGAGCTTTTGGGACGTGGCGTTGTGGCAGTCATTGCAGGAATCAAAAAAAGTTATTGGGGCGCCTGCATGGCAAGCCCCATTGCCTGGGTCTGTGCTTCCCTTCTTCTTCTGGTTATGTATTTCTTTGTCATACGGCAGCAGGAGAAACGATTCGCCAGAAAATAATTGCTTTTCTTTTGTGGTTACATGCGATACAATAAGGTTGTATTCGAATAATGGGAAGAGCAGGTAGGAATCGTGAAAAAATTTGTAACCACCAAATATGAAATAAAAACCAATCAATTGCATCATCGTTCTCTTACTTTTGCAGGAATTACAGATTTGCATAATGTGCGGTATGGTTCAGATAATCAGCCTGTCTTACAGGCAATGAAAAAAATCCGTCCGGATGCCATACTGATTGCGGGAGATCTGGTTCTGGGAAAGAAGGGGGAATCTCTGGAGCCGGCCAGACAGTTCCTTCAGGAATTGTTGTGTCTGGCTCCTGTTATTTATGCACCCGGGAATCATGAGCAGCGTATGAAGCTGTTTCCGGACAGTTACGATGCTTCGTTTTCACAATACAGAAGACAAATCCGCAAGATGGGAGTCATTTATCTGGAAAATGAAGAATTTCAGATGGAGATCAAAGGGGAAACGGTTCATTTCTTTGGCTTGGAATTGCCTTATCGTTACTATATGAAGGGATCGGAAGCAGCAAGAAAAGGACCGGATCTGCAAGAATTGAACGGTCTGATTGGAAAACCGGAAAAAGAAGGATTGAACATTCTTCTGGCGCATACACCGAGATTTGGAAAGGTATATTTTCAGTGGGGAGCAGATCTGACGCTTTCCGGACATTATCATGGAGGTGTCATGCGGCTTCCCCTTGTGGGCGGTGTTCTGAGTCCGGATTTTGTGTTGTTCCCTTCCTATTCTTATGGAAGATTCCAGAAAGAAGGGAAAAATCTGATTGTAAGTTCCGGTCTTGGAGAGCATACCTTGCCTCTTCGGATTTTTAATCCAAGAGAGCTTACGGTTCTGTCTTTTGTACCGGAAAAGAAAAGAAAGGGGACTGGAATATGGGAATTCCTGTAAAACTGCCTGTTTTTGAAGGACCTCTGGATCTGCTTCTTCATCTGATCGAGAAAAATAAAGTGAATATTTATGATATCCCGATTGTGGAGATCACCGATCAGTATATGGAATACATTCACCAGATGGAAAGAGAAGATCTGAACATCATGAGTGAATTTATGGTGATGGCAGCGACTTTGATTTCGATTAAATGCAGAATGCTTCTTCCAAAAGAAGTCAATGAAGAAGGAGAAGAAGAAGATCCCAGAGAAGAACTGGTACGGCAGCTGCTGGAATATAAAATGTATAAATATATGTCTTATGAACTGAGAGACCGGATGGCAGAGGCATCAAGAAGTATTTATAAACTGCCTTCCTTGCCAAAAGAAGTGCGGGAGTACCGGGAGCCTGTAGATACGCAGGATTTGTTGCATGGGCTTACTCTGGCAAAACTCCATAAGATTTTTGAAGATGTCCTGAGACGGCAGGAAAATAAAAAGGATCCGATCCGAAGCCAGTTTGGAAAAATCGAACAGGAAGAAGTCAGCCTACCGGAAAAAATGAATGCTGTGGAAGCATATGCAAAAACCCATAAAACATTTACGTTTCGGCAGCTGCTTGGAACAAAAACCAGCAAATTCCAGATGGTCGTTACGTTTTTGGCCATTCTGGAACTGATGAAAACCGGAAAAATCCGGATCCGTCAGGATCATCTGTTTGAGGACATTCAGATTGAAGCATTGATATAGGAGAAATGTGAGAAAAATATGGGAATGGAACATTATGAAGGTGCTATAGAAGCACTGCTTTTTGCTATGGGGAAATCGGTGGAACTTTCTGCTCTGGCAAAAGCAATCGGACACGATACAGAAACAACAAGAAAAATTATCCGGAATATGATGCTGAAGTATAACGGAGAGGATAGGGGCATCAAGATAATCGAACTGGAAAATTCCTATCAGATGTGTACGAAAGAGGAGTATTATGACTATCTGGTAAAACTGGCCTTGCAGCCGAAGAAAGCGATTCTTACCGATGTGATGCTGGAAACGTTGTCCATCGTAGCGTATAAGCAGCCGGTGACAAAACTGGAGATCGAAAAAATCAGAGGCGTGAAATGCGATCATGCCATCAATAAGCTGATTGAATACAATTTGGTCCAGGAGGTAGGAAGGCTGGATGCACCTGGACGTCCGATCCTTTTTGGAACAACAGAGGAGTTTTTGAGAAGTTTTGGAGTACAGGGGCTGGATGAGCTGCCGGAGCTGGATCCTGTACAGCTGGAAGATTTTAAGGCAGAGGCAGAAGAGGAAATTCAGCTGAAGCTGGATGTATAAACAGGGGGAAAAAATTATGCCGACAACTTATACACATGACATTTTTGGAAAAGAAGTTTATGAACAGTTGCCTGACGAGATCAAAAAGGTGATCCGTTCAGGAAAAAGTCTGTATCTGACCGGACTGCACGGACCGGATATTCTGTTTTATCATCTTCCTTTCCTGAAAAATAAGATTTATGATACCGGGATGCAGATGCACCAGAAAGAAAGTGCGGACTTTTTCTGCCGGGCCATTGTCCGGTATCAGGAGGAACCTTCGGATTTGACGATGGCGTATATTCTTGGATTTGGCTGTCATTTTATACTGGACAGCACCTGCCATCCCTATGTTTCGGAATATGAAAAGAGCAGAGGGGTCTCTCATGCAGAAATCGAGACAGAATTGGACCGGTATTATATGGAACGGGAAGGGAAAAATCCTTTTACTTATAAACCAGCCGTTTCAATTTGTATTACAAAAAAAGGGTGTGAAACCATCAGCAAAGTTCTGGGGGGCATAAGTGAGAAACAGATTTACCGGTGCCTGCGCGGCATGAAATTTTATACCGGCCTTCTGGTATGTAAAAATGAAACGAAAAGAAAGGTGCTTCTTGGGCTTATGAAGCTTCTGGGTTGTTATCCTTCTATGGAAGGTCAGATTATGCGAAAAGAACCGGATCCTGCCTGTGAAATTTCTACCGACGTACTGCGCCATCTGTATCAGGAAGCGTTGGATGAAGCGGTGGAGGCGCTGAAGAATCTCTACGATTGTATGCAAAAGGAAGGAAAACTGTCTGAACGATTCAATCGGAATTTTGAGTAAACGAGGGGGAAATTTATGAAAGAACTGAAAAAACAGGAAAAAGAATGGGTGCTTTATGATGTGGGAAATTCCGCATTTGTATTGTTATGTACGACCATTATTCCGATTTATTTTAAAAATATTGCAGCTGCGCAGGGGTTGTCTTCGGCACAGTCTACGGCTTATCTGAGTTATGCGTTATCCGTCTGTACCATTTTGGTAGCCTTGTCCGGTCCGGTGCTGGGTACCCTGTCGGATACACAGGGCCATAAGAAACCGATGTTTTTGTCGTTTCTTGTAGTTGGTGTATTAGGATGTCTATCACTGGCAATTCCAAAAGACTGGCTGGTTTTTCTTGTGCTTCTGGTACTGGCAAAGACAGCTTACAGCCTGAGTCTGATTTTTTATGATGCCATGCTGACAGATGTAACGACCGATGACCGGATGGATCTGGTTTCTTCTCACGGCTATGCATGGGGCTATATCGGAAGCTGCATTCCTTTTGTAGCCTGTCTGCTTCTTGTTCTTATGGCGGAAAAAATAGGGATTTCTCAGGGGCTTGCCATTATGATTTCTTTTGGAATTACAGGAATCTGGTGGTTTGCAGTTACCATTCCGCTTCTGAGACATTATGAACAAAAATATGGGGTGCCAAAGAAGAAAAATGCAGTAAAAGAAAGTTTTATAAGAATCTGGGAAGTTCTGGGAAATGTGAATAAAGACAAAAAAATTCTGTATTTTCTCATTGCTTTCTTTTTCTATATTGACGGGGTGTATACGATTATTGATCTGGCTACTTCCTATGGAAAGGATGTAGGAATCAGTGATACCCATCTGCTGCTTGCCTTTCTTATGACCCAGATTGTAGCATTTCCATGTGCTTTGATTTTCGGAAAAATATCAGCCAGGATGAAAAGTGAAACATTGATTCAGATCAGTATTCTGGGATATCTGGGGATTTCTTTGTTTGCCCTTCAACTGGATCATGCATGGGAGTTCTGGTTTCTTGCTGTGTGTGTGGCCGTTTTTCAGGGAAGCATTCAGGCGTTATCCCGGTCCTATTTTGCAAAAATCATTCCAAAGGAAAAAGCCAGCGAGTATTTTGGATTTTATGATATCTTCGGAAAAGGTGCTGCATTTATGGGAACGATGCTTATAGGAATCTGTACCCAGTTGAGCGGAAGCTCCAGAACCGGTGTGGCATCTTTATCCTTTATGTTTGTAATCGGATTTTTCTTTTTCCGGAAAACAGCATCGATTGAAAAATAACAGAGAGGATCAAGAACAGCAGAATGAAAGGTTCTTCTTTGAGGCCGATGGACATAGACTGTAAAAGAGACTTGTTTTCATGATTTTGCAGGGATGGAATATGAAAAGAATCAAGAAGTGGGTGTGCCTGTTTCTTCTGATAATCGGAAATTTCATGGGAAACTGTCTTTGGATTCGGGCAGAAGAAGGACAGGGTCCGGGAAGTCTGTATGCTTCCTCCGCAGTGCTTATGGATGGAGATTCCGGCAGAATACTGTATGAAAAAAACGGATATGAACCGCGTCCTATGGCCAGTACCACAAAAATTATGACGTGTATTCTGGCTTTGGAGGAAGGAAATGAGGAAGATTTGGTTACCGCCTCTTCCCGTGCAGCTTCCAGCCCCAAGGTCCGACTGGGAGTGACGGAAGGGGAAACTTTCCGTTTTGGAGATCTTCTGTACTCCCTTATGTTGGAAAGCCATAATGATGCAGCTGTCATGATCGCAGAGCATCTGGACGGAAGTGTGGAAAAATTCGCAGAACGGATGAATGAAAAAGCCCGTGAAATCGGATGCAAAAATACATACTTTATCACGCCAAACGGTCTGGATGCATCGGTAAAAATCAAAGGCAAAGAGAAAGTGCATTCCACTACAGCAGCAGATTTGTCCAGAATCATGCGTTACTGTATTATGGAATCTCCGGAACGGGAGAATTTTCTCAATATTACAAGAACGGATTCCTACAGTTTTTACGATGGAGAAAGAAAACAAAATTTTGCCTGCTACAATCATAATGCGTTTCTTGGCATGATGGAAGGTGCGTTGACAGGAAAGACCGGATTTACGGCAAATGCAGGATATTGTTATGTGGGGGCCTTGCAGCGGGACGGAAAAACGTTGATCGTGGCACTTTTGGCGTGTGGATGGCCAAATAATAAATCTTACAAATGGAAAGATACGGTCAATCTGATGAATTATGGACTGGAAAATTACAGTCTGCATTCGCTTCTGGATACGAAACTGCCGGACAGAGAGGAAATCCTTCCTGTAAAAAACGGACAAAGCAGCCAACTGGGAGAAACGGCCTGTACAGGGATCACAGCAGGAGAGGCCAAAGACCGCAAACTGCTTATGCGGGAAGGGGAAACCGTGCGTGTCGTCTATGAAGGGAAAAACGTTCTGGAGGCTCCGGTAAAAGCAGGAACCAGAATCGGAACACTGAAGTATCTGGTAGGAGATCAGTCCTATCTGAGCCGGCCGGTGTATACGACAGAAACGGTAGAAGCGATTGATTTCTACTGGTGTGTAGAGAAAGTGATGGAACGATGGGCGTTCTGAAACGATAAAAAAGCAGTTCTGGAATGTTTTTCGGAATTGCTTTTTTAATGGTCGGAAGAAAAAATAAAAATTTCCTCAAATCTGGTTATTTTGGTAAAAGTCTGGTAGAATAAAAAGAAAAAACAGCAGGAGGAAAAGCAAAATGAACGAAGTAATGGAAAATATACTGACAAGAAGAAGTGTCCGGGCGTTTCTTGAAAAAGAAATTCCTATGGAAGAACTGGAACAAATCGTAAAAGCAGGGGCTTATGCACCAAGTGCCATGAATCGTCAGACCTGGAAATTTACAGTTCTCACAGACCGGGAAAAAATCGGCAAACTGGCAGCTCTTATGGCAGAAAAACTGGGAAGAGCCGATTATAATATGTATCAGCCGCAGGTTTTGATCATTCCTTCCAATGAGAAAGATTATGCACTGGGAAAAGAAGACAATGCATGTGCACTGGAAAATATTTTTCTTGCAGCACATTCTTTCGGAATCGGTTCTGTGTGGATCAATCAGATGCGCGATGTGTGTGACGACGAAGAAATCCGTGCACTTCTGACAGAGTGGGAAATTCCCGAAAACCATTGTGTTTATGGAATGGCAGCGCTTGGATATGCAGCACAGGAAGGAAAAAAGGATGTACAGAAAAAAGGAGAAATCCATTTTGTAAAATAATAAACATTTTCTGGAAATGAGCAGGAGGGCAGATATGGCAAGGACAATCATTGATGGAACCACAGGAAGAGGTAACTTATGAACTGACGCTTACCAATTATGAAGTGAAACGTATGTTTAACCGTATGGTTCGAGGTTGGTTTGGGCGTGCGGAAGCAGATTATAATGATTTTATTCAGGCTCTTCTGGTTGGAGATAAGAAAGCGATGAATTCTTATATGAATCGTGTTGCACTTTATACATTCAGTTATTTTGATACAGGAAGGAAGCCTTCATTGGAAGAACCGGAACGTTTTTACCATGGATTTGTTCTGGGACTCATGGTGGATTTACAAGGAAGGTATGTAATCACTTCGAATCGGGAAAGTGGATTTGGAAGATATGATGTAATGCTGGAACCGAAAAATCCGCAGGAGGATGATGGGATTTTAATGGAATTCAAGGTGCATGATCCGGACGATGGAGACTCTTTGGAGGATACGGTGCAGGCAGCCCTTCGTCAGATTGAAGAAAAACAGTATAAAACAGTCCTGGAAGCAAAAGGAATTCCAGAGCATCGCATCCGCAGTTATGGATTTGCGTTTCAGGGAAAAAAAGTACGGATTGGTTAAAAGGATGGAAAATGAGAGATGATACAGCCGGTATTGATGAATTTTTCAGGTGTATATGAAGAAGAGAAATTTTATAGAAAATTTTCCGGAGAACTGCTTTCTTTGAGAACACTGGAAGGAACGAATTGTTACTGTACGCCGGAAGCAGAAGAGCAGATCAAAGCATGGATAGAAAAATATCCGGTCAGAGGAATTCATTTTCTTGATTCGGGAAATTATCATTATGTGACAAAATTCTGGATCGACCGGATGCAGGTGCCATTTGATCTTCTGGTATTTGATAATCATACAGATATGCAGGAAGCGGCTTTTTTCGGGCTTCTTTCCTGCGGAAGCTGGGTGCGGGCTTCACTGGAACAGAATCCGTTTCTGCGGCAGGTCTGTGTGGTTGGGCCGCCAAGAGCGTCCGTGGAGGAATTGCAGGATGACAAGGGGGAACTTTCAAAACGGGTGACTTTTGTGACCAGAGAGGATTTGCAAGAGGGAAAAACAGAAGCATACCGTGTATTTCTCCGGGAAAACAATCAGCCTTTGTATTTGTCTGTGGATAAAGATGTCCTGCGAAAAGAAGATGCAGCCACAAACTGGGATCAGGGAGAGATGACGCTTTGCGAACTTCTGAACATGACAGAGGAGATCCGGCAGTTTCGGGAAATTGCAGGGATCGATATCTGCGGAGAAGGAGCAGCAGCAGAGGGCATCTGGAATCCCGAAGAAGTCCGGATCAATGAGAAAACCAATGCGATCTTACTGGAAAAAACAGGGTGTCAAATAGACCGGAATGTGGTAGTATAAAAGGATATGAGGGGGAATCCAAAAGAAAGAGGTGCAGCCATTGAAAAGTGAAAAGGAACAGGATCAGAAATTTCTTGCTTCCGGACAGGAGAAGCTGCGTCTGCAGATTGCACTGGAACGTTTTTTTGAATTGGAACCAGAAGAAGCGATGTATTCGATTTACCGGGAGTATCTGGTGAGACGTTTCCGCCCGGCTATGGAAAGTCTGATCCGGGCACAGGAATCCCTGAAAGCGGAGAAATTATTTTCCTGTAAGGAGATGACGCCGGGACTGTTGGAAGAATTGCTTGGTATGGCTTCCGGCTGTGCAAATACCGAATGTTATCTCTGGTTGTTGGAGCAGAAAAGAGCGCTCTACGGATTTGAAAGAAAGGACATGGAATTATGAGACAGGCAAAGGAAATTGCGCAGGATATCTGGGCACTTGTGAAACAGGACATTTCCGGTGCCTGCCCTTTTTTTGCGTTTTTTTGCAGGGAGCTTGCTCCTTGTGCAAGGGAAAATCTGCAGGGATGTGGGTTGGAAGGATTTCGCCTGTGGTATGCAGAACACTGGCTTTTGAATCTTTATGCCAACGAAAAAAGACAAATATGCAATCATATTTTTCTGCACTGTCTGTTTCATTGTATGTATCTGCATCCGGCAGATCGTGCCAAAAGGAACAAAAGAGAGGAAGAACTGTGGAATCTTGCCTGTGATATCGTAGTGGAATATACAGTGGATTATCTGGACAGACCCTGGCTGACAGGAGAGAAAGATCCGGAAAGAGAGCAGGTGTATCGACACTTCTGGAAATCGCAGGAAGCGCAGACTGCCCGGGATGTATTTGAACAACTGTGTCAGGAGAACGTATCCGCAGAGCAGTTGGAAAAATGGAAACAGCTATTTAGCAGGGATGTCCATGATTTCTGGAGAATGCTTACAAAAGAGCAGGTGGAAGGGATCCGAAGACAATGGGAAAAAGCCATGTCCGGTACCAGTCAGAATGCGGGGAAAAACGGAGGAGCTGCAGGTAGCCAAAAGGGAGAAATACAGGAATGGTATGAATTACAGCAGAAGAGACAAAGAGATTACCGGCGTTTTCTGCGGCGTTTTGCTGTTTTCAGGGAAGAGGTCCAGACCGATATGGAAACCTTCGATTATATTCCCTATTGTTACGGTCTGGAAATGTACGGAAATATGCCATTTGTGGAACCGCTGGAATATATGGAAACCAATAGGCTCGAAGAACTGGTGATAGCCATTGATACATCCAGCTCCTGTTCCAAAGAGACAGTCAGCCGGTTTCTCGAAGAGACTTGTTCCATATTGTGCAGTCGGGAAAACTTTTTTCGGAAATTTCAGGTCTATCTGATCCAGTGTGACTGCTACATTCAGGATGTGACACAGGTGACCAGTGTGGAAGACTGGAATCGCTATGGAAAGCAGATTCGGATTCAGGGAAGAGGCGGTACGGATTTCAGACCGGTATTTCAGTATATCGAAAAACTGGAAACAGAAGGGAAAATAAAAAATTTGAAAGGACTGATTTATTTTTCTGATGGGGATGGAATCTTTCCGCGTTTACCGGCAAAATACCAGACGGCGTTTGTGTTCGAAAAGGAACCGGATGAGACCCTTCGGATTCCCGATTGGGTCACAAAACTCGTACTGGCACATAGTTAACAGAAGACAGATGAGGTGTTTGGATGAACATTGCACAGGCAAAAGAAGAAATTAAAAATACTGTTCGGGCATATACGATGAAAAAAGAAGACGGAACCTATCGGATTCCTGCCATACATCAGCGGCCGGTTTTGCTGATCGGTCCTCCGGGAATCGGAAAAACTGCGATTATGGAACAGATTGCGGCAGAATGCGGAATCGGTCTTGTAGCATATACGATTACGCATCACACCAGACAAAGTGCCATTGGACTTCCTTTGATCGACAAACATACCTTTGGAGACAAAGAATATGCAGTGACAGAATATACGATGAGTGAAATTGTGGCATCGGTATATCAATGTATGGAAGAAAGCGGATGCAAAGAGGGAATTTTGTTTATTGATGAGATCAACTGTGTCTCAGAAACCCTGGCACCTACCATGCTGCAGTTCCTGCAGTGTAAAACCTTTGGCAGCCACAGGATTCCGGAAGGATGGATCATTGTGGCGGCAGGAAATCCTCCGGAATTTAATAAAGCTGTCCGGGAATTTGATATCGTGACACTGGACCGGGTAAAGCGGATTCCGGTACAGGAGAATTATCCGGTGTGGAGAGAATATGCGTGCAAAAATAAAATGCATCCATTTATTCTGGCATACCTGGATTTGAAACCGGACCGGTTCTATCAGATCCAGGCCAATGCAGAAGGATACGATTTTGTTACGGCGCGTGGCTGGGAGGATCTGTCCAGAATGCTGTATCTGTATGAAGAACTGGAGATTCCGGTAACGGTGGAATTTGTGTTTGAATATCTGCAGTATCCGGAAACAGCCGCAGATTTTACAGGATTTTATGGATTGTGTCAGAAGTATCAGAAAGATTACCGGCTTATGGATCTTTTAAAAGGAAATCTGAACAAAGAGGAAGAACAAGAGCGGGCAGAGAATCTGGGACAGGCAGAGTTTGATCAGCAATCAGCAGTGCTGACGCTTCTTACAGAAGGGGTGCATGTGTTTGCGCAGGACTATACCCAACTGGAAAGAAAAACAGAACTCTGTTGGGAAGAAGCGCGCAGGATCCGCAGCCTTCTGGAAAACAAAGAGCAGGGTTGTTCCTTTGGAAGACTGCTGGAAGAAGAATGGAAAAATAAAAAACATGCACTGCAGGTACAAAAAGAAAAGGGACTTTTACGACTGGAAGAGGCACAGGAAAAAGAGGCAGTGATTCAGTGGATTCATGAATTTTATTATGAATGGAAAAAAAGTTCTGCCAAACCAGGTCAGGAAATGGAAGAACTGCGGGAATTTTTCGGGAAAGACAAAAAGAAACTCGAGGAGAAAGAAAGAGAAGTGCAAATGGCTTTGGAACGGGCATTCGCTTTTGTGGAAGCGGCTTTGGGAAAGAAACAGGAGACAGCGGTCTTTACGGAACGGATTTCCCGGGATCCGTTTGTGACGGCATTTATCCGTAAATGTGGGTGCCCTGCATATGAAAAGGCAGGTCAACTGCTGCAGGTACAGAAAAAATCAGAAGAACTGAAAAAAGAAATCCGGGAATTAAGTGCAGTGCTGCAAAAAAAGTGTTGACAAATTCAGAAAGTTCTGGTTATACTTTTTGCATATAGAAAAGGCAATGACGAGAACAAGTAGCCATCGAAAGAATCTACAGAAAGCAGCCGGAAGATGAGAGGCGCAGAGGAGAGCGATGGTCGAATACATCTCTGAGCTGCGCACCGAACCGGAGCGGAAATGCTCGCACAGTAGGCTGCGACGGACTGGCATACGTTATCGTGCAGATGAGTATCGCGAAATGGCTGTACTTACAGAGACGGGCAATGAGAGTTGCCTGTGAATAAAGGTGGTAACACGGAGGTTTTATGCTTTCGTCCTTTTTGAAAGGGCGGAAGCATTTTCTATGTGAAAAGAAAGAGAGGAAATTACAATGCAGATTTATGATGAACTGATTGCAAGAGGTCTGATTGCGCAGGTAACAGACGAAGAAGAAATCCGGGAACTGGTAAATAATGGAAAGGCTACTTTTTATATTGGGTTTGACCCGACTGCAGACAGCCTTCATGTCGGACATTTCATGGCACTGTGCCTGATGAAACGTCTGCAGATGGCAGGCAACAAACCAATCGCACTCATTGGAGGCGGTACTGGAATGGTAGGAGACCCTTCCGGAAGAAGCGATATGCGTCAGATGCTGACAGAAGAAACCATTCAGCATAACTGCGACTGCTTTAAACAGCAGATGAGCCGTTTTATTGATTTCTCCGATGATAAGGCACTGATGGTAAACAATGCAGACTGGCTGTTGAAACTGAATTATGTGGAAGTGCTCCGGGAAGTGGGTGCCTGTTTCTCTGTTAATAACATGCTGCGTGCAGAATGCTACAAACAGCGTATGGAAAAAGGACTCAGCTTCCTGGAATTCAACTATATGATCATGCAGAGCTATGACTTCTATATGCTGTATCAGAAATACGGATGTAACATGCAGTTTGGCGGAGATGATCAGTGGAGCAACATGCTGGGTGGTACCGAACTGATTCGTCGTAAACTGGGTAAAAATGCATATGCCATGACCATCAATCTGCTTCTGAATTCCGAAGGAAAGAAAATGGGCAAGACACAGTCCGGAGCTGTATGGCTGGATCCAAAGAAAACATCTCCGTTTGATTTCTACCAGTACTGGAGAAATGTAAGCGATGCAGATGTACTGAAATGCCTGCGTATGCTCACCTTCCTGCCTCTGGAACAGATCAACGAAATGGATCAGTGGGAAGGCAGCCAGCTCAACACTGCAAAAGAGATTCTGGCATATGAACTGACCAATCTGGTTCATGGAGAAGAAGAAGCAAAGAAAGCACAGGAAGGCGCAAGAGCTTTATTCTCAAAAGGAAATGCAGCAGATATGCCGACTTCTCAGTTAGAAGAATCCGATCTTGCCGATGGAGGAATCGATCTGATCTCTCTGCTTCAGAAGAGTGGTCTGGTAACCAGCCGTTCAGAAGGAAGAAGAGCCATTGAACAGGGTGGTGTCTCTGTAGATGGGGAGAAAATCACAGATATCAAATTTGTACTTCCGGGAGAAAAACTGGAAGGAGACGGAATCGTGCTGAAACGAGGCAAAAAGAACTTCCGCAAAGTTGTTCTGAAATAGTCAGAGAAAACAGGCTGTGTTCCTGTCCGCCCCGAAATGCTTTTTTTCAGAAGGTATTTTTGGGTGGACAGGAGACTGCAATTTTTAAGCTTGCTTTTAGGAAAAGACTATGGTAGTCTTATGTTATAAAAAACAGGCGGAACAGGCAGTCTGCTTTTCCGTATGACAATTCAAACATTCACTTCATTTTTTATCGTATATTTTATATTCCGGATGATGTCTCATCCATATTTTCACCAATAGAACAAGAAAATAAAATTGATCAGAAGTCAACAGTAGAAAGGTACATAAAATGTAGGATTGTTCTGTGTCCGCCGGAATGAGAGGTAGATATGAACAGAAAAGGGATTCTTTTTGAGGGGCTGAAAGTGCGTCCAAAAGCCGTTTGTGCAGAGGAATGCAGGGAGGATCAGATCCGGGAAACTTCCACGTATACGTATCAGGTGGAAATGGTTTCTGTGGATGTCACGTATTTTCTCACTTTTGCAATGGCACAGAATCGAATCTGTCAGGAGGAAATCAAAAAATTACCTTCTGCAAGCATTCTTCATTTTCAGGAACTTTTCCGGGAATATCCATATCAGGGAGAATATTTTCTTTCCTGTCTTGGATATGAAGAATATTTTTACGCGCAGATATTGCTTGGGATGCTGTGTGAGATCCGGGAAGGCGCAGATGAGCCGGCAAAAGAGACATACAATCATTATGTAGCGTTTCTGAAAAAGGGCTGGCATGGGGTGCGAAAAGAACTGTTTTTCCAGGATACCATACCGTTTGCGAAGGTGCAGAACTGGGCCGGTCTGTATACCGAACAGCCGGCAATGGGACTGAGTCAGATCTGTGTGGCTTTTGTACTTGCGGAATGTTTTCATGTAGATATTCTGGCAGATCGGAACTACTATCTGCTCCTGGATTGTATGATGGACCGGAATCTTTTGTGGAACAGCTCAAGAGAAGCAGTGATGGACTGTTCTGGTGTAGGAAAAAGCAGACCGCAGACAAGAGATTTTTTTCAGTTTCTGAAAAGCAGAATGAAGTATCCGTGCCAGGCGGCACTGGGGTTTCGCACAGATGCACACAATGAATTTGATTATTATCTTCAGAATCTCTTTCATTTGGGAGGGATTGACCGGAACGTGATCCGCGGAGAAGCAATTGATGAAAAGACCGGAAACATTTTGATCGAATTGGGAAATTTTCAGGAAAATCTTTCTTTATCCGGTTATGTCTATTCCTTGTATATTGTGCTGCTCAGTCAGTATGTGAGAAAATGTCTGGAAAGAATACGAAAAGAAAATCCGGCAGTCTGGCGAAACCAGATCGAGGATGCCAGGGAAGCAGAAAAACGAAGCAGGACAGAATGTGAGAGACTGAAAAGGCAGATACAGGAAGGAGAAAAACAAAAGAAGCGGCTGAAAGAAGCCCTGGAAGAAAGTGAAAAAGCAGTAAGAAGAAAGGAACATCAGATACAACGGATGTATAAGCAGCAGGAAGAGGAAAAAAGAGAACTGATACAGCTTCGAGAGGAAAAATTTCTGGTTGACAAGGGGAAAAAAGAGTATTACACTAAGACTCAACAATAACACTTTAAACTGATGAATAAGAGTAGTAAATAAAAAACTTCATTTACGCAGCAGGGAATTGTTGTTACAGAGAGCCGTAGCTGGTGGAATTACGGTAATGTAAGTTTTTATGGAATGGACTTGTGAGGGCAGCTTGAAATTTCGGATTTTTCGAAAGAGTAGACGCTGACGGGTGGCTCATCCGTTATCAACGGGCAGTGTATGTATGTACGCGATGAGAGGCTTTGACTGTATCGACAGTCGGGTAATATGGGTGGTACCGCAGGAGTAAAACAGACTCTTGTCCCATTGGAGAAAATCCAGTGGGGCAGGAGTTTTTTTGTATTACAAAAACTTTTGTTCATAAAAAGGAAAGGATGGAGCATTATGAAGATTACACCAGATTGCAGCACAATTATGAAGCTGGCAGAAACATACAGTATCGTTCCCGTATGCAGGGAAATTTATGCAGATGTTACCACGCCCATTACGTTGCTCAGAAAACTTTCCGGTTTTTCAGAGAGATATTATCTGCTGGAAAGTATAGAAGGGGGAGAAACCTGGGGAAGATATTCCTTTCTCGGATATGATCCCATTATGCGGGTGACCTGCAGAAATCATCGGGTTTTTGTGGAGGAAAAAGGGGAGACAAAGATACAGGAGACAGACGATCCCCTTCAGGTTCTCAGAGAAATTATGAAAGATTATCACTCTCCCCGTCTGGAGGGCATGCCGCCTTTCACCGGAGGCTTTGTAGGATACTTTGCTTATTCGAT
>JALFGN010000104.1 GCA_022777285.1 Blautia sp. | reverse complement strand
ATGCGGTTCTTATGTCGGCATAGACAATGAGACTACTGAGTTTAAACTGTATGGTAGAAATGTAATCCGCTCGCCTAAAGCGAGCAGGTGTCGCAAGACACCTATAGGAAGCACGCGACTTCAGTCGTGTGAGGCTTCACTTGAGGACTTGTGGATAGCGTTCGTCATAGGGGATGATTTTTTCTACTTTCACTGTATGGATCCAGTTATCTCCGAAATCATAGGTATAGGTGAAGCTGATACCTTCTTTTATCCATGGGTCGATACAGGCATGTGCAGTATCGCTGTCTTCCGGAATCGGGGTGCCAACAAATTTTGTATGAGAGTCTTTAAAATGGAATGCAAACAGATGCTCATGTTCCCATCCAAAAGCTGCTTCAATAATGTCATCCAGATCGAAAAAGGTAATGTGATCTGGTATAAGGATTCTTCTCCAGATAGGAGGGTGGCTGTTTTTGATCGTGATTTTGAGTCGATATCCCATAACTATGAATTCCTTTCTGCTTTTTATTTATTTAAAAGTACCAAAGCGCATAAAACCAGAATAATTCCCAGAATTCCCGTTGCCGAAATGCTTTCCTGCAGTACAAAGACGCCCAGAAGTGTGGCGATAACCGGTTCGATGGTTGCCATAATGGAGGCTTTGCCGGCTTCTACGTGGTCAAGTCCGAAGGTATACAGGATATAGGGCAGTACGGTTGTGACCAGACAATAGGCAATGCTGTAGCAAAGTCCGGAAGGAGAGGAAACGGCGAAGTCTGTAATGGGTTTCCAGTCTGCCAGAAACAGTACGCATGCCATTGCGCAGAGGAAGGTGTAGAAGGTAACGGTAAAGGGATGATAGTTTCGTTCCAGTGCATAGCGTCCGAAGATGGAGTACAGGGCATAGCCGAAACCGCTTCCGAGACCGGTGAGGATTCCGGTGGTGCTCACGGCATGGTCACCGCTTAAGATACCTGTTACACAGATACACCCGGCAAAGGCCAGAAGCAGTGCCGCCATCTTTTGGACCGTGAACCGTTCTCCGAAAAGAAAACGGGACAGAACCATGACAAAGATCGGTGCTGTATAGAGCAAAATGGCAGCAACCGATAAGGAAGTCAGGAGGATGGTCTGGTTATAGCAATAGCCGAAGAATACGATACTGCAGATGCCGGTCCCTGCAAAGCACCACAGATCTTTCCAGTGGATTTTCAGAAGGGTTCGATTATATACACCGAGAAAGAGCAACAGCAAAAAGGCAGTGAGCGTAACGCGAAGCGAAAGGATCTGCAGAGAATCCAGCCCTTCCTGCGAAAACTTTCGTACCCAGAGCCCCATGGTGCCCCACATACCGCCGGCCAGTAAAATAGAGAGCGAGGAAAAGATGTGGCTTGCGTGGCCAGGAGCCCCATTCATTTTGTTTTTCATAGTGAATGATCCTTCCGTATGTTATCCGTTTTTTATAATACTATACTGAAATGACAGAAAATTCAAGAGAAGCAGGGAGTTTCATTGGAAAAATATTGTATTGACAGAAAGTTCCGGTACAGATATGATAGTACTGGAAAAAAAGAAAAGGAGAAAAGAAATGAATCTATTGAGAAAAATTGTTGCAAAGTACAACAACAGCAGTCTGATTCTTCGGATTTTGACCGGTCTGATCGTGGGTGCGGTTCTGGCATTGTTGGTGCCGAAGGCAACGGTCATCGAAGAATTTGGTAATTTATTTGTCGGTGCGTTAAAAGCCATTGCACCGGTGCTTGTCTTTGTGATCGTTTCCAGTGCACTGGCACAGGGAAGTTCTAAGCTGGATCGTCGTTTTGGTACGGTAATCTGGCTTTATATGCTGACTACTTTTCTGGCAGCTACGATTTCTGTTTTTACAAGCCGTTTATTTCCGCAGACGATTGTGCTGGCAGAAGCAGCAGAGGCAGAGGTGATCCCGCAGGGACTTGGTGAGGTCATGCATACGCTTCTGTCGAATATTGTGGCGAATCCATTTGCTTCTTTGATTCAGGGCAATTACATAGGGATTCTTATGTGGGCCTGCCTGTTTGGATTTGCTATGAAGAAGCTGGCAGCAGACAATACGAAAGTATTTTTGTCAAATACAGCCGATGCGATTTCACAGATCGTTCGTTGGATCATCAATCTGGCGCCATTCGGTATTATGGGTCTGGTGTACACCAATGTAACAAGCAATGGTCTGGCGATTTTCACGCAGTATGGAAAATTATTGATTCTTCTGGTGGGAACGATGCTTCTTATGGCATTGGTGGTTTCTCCTGCGATTATCTTTTGTTATCTGCGCTGCAATCCATATCCGCTGGTATTCCGTTGCCTGAAAGAATCCGGTCTTACCGCATTCTTTACCAGAAGTTCGGCGGCCAATATTCCGGTGAATATGGCATTGTGTGAAAAGCTTGGTCTGGATAAAGATATGTATTCTGTTTCCATTCCGCTTGGGGCAACCATCAATATGGATGGTGCAGCCATTACGATTACCATTATGACACTGGCAGCAGCCAATACCCTTGGAATCGAAGTGTCTCTTCCGGCTGCCATTCTTCTTTCTGTGATGTCGGCTCTGGGCGCTTGTGGTGCATCCGGTGTGGCAGGAGGATCCCTGCTTTTGATTCCGATGGCATCTTCCCTCTTCGGTATTTCCAATGATATTGCCATGCAGGTGGTTGGTGTTGGGTTTATCATCGGTGTCGTACAGGATTCCGTGGAAACTGCTCTGAATTCTGCAGGCGATGTCGCATTTGCGGCTACAGCAGAATATTATCAGTGGCGGAAACAGGGACGTCCGCTTCCGGATTTTCTGAGAAAATAAGAGTATAAAAAAGGTGCCGGGCATCACTGGAATGGTGAGGCCTGGCACTTAAATATTTATGTAACTGCTGTTACAGGAGATCGGAATACAGATCTTCTGCGTATACGCCGTCTGCAATCAGTTTTTTGAAACTTTCAACGACCGCCGCTTTGTCTTCTTTGTAGGTAACTCCAAACCATTTATCTTTGGTTTCCAGTACTTTTACCGTATAGCTTCCTGCGCGCAGCAATCCGCCGATCAGGGTTGGGAGCAGGTATTCTGCTTTCAGCGGATTTGCAGGTACATCTTCTTCGAAGAAGGTACGGAATTTTTCTTCCAGTACAGCCAGAAAGGCAGGAGCACAGCCTTCTTTTGCAGGAAAGCCCCACATGTTCATGGATACATAAGATTCCGGATCCAGAGGGATTCCATCAGCAGAAGCACCAATCTGTCCGTTTTCGTCTACCGTCTGAATGATGTTGCTGGTTTCATTTACATCGATAATGTGGGTGTGACCATCGGCAACGGTACAAACGCCTCTGGTGACTCCACCGTTTTCGGAGAGTGTGTTTTTCAGAATGAATCCGGCCATAGAAACTGCAGAGTCTTCGTGTTCCAGAATCAGCCAGTCGTGTAACTGACGAAAGGATTCTTTTCCGTAATAGTCGTCTGCGTTGATTACCATGAAAGGTTCGCGAATTAGGTCTTTTGCAGCAAGGACAGCCTGACCGGTTCCCCAGGGTTTGGTACGGTCGGCAGGAATCGTACAGTTTTCGGGAATCGAGGCTAAATCCTGGAAGGCATAAGCGATTTCCACACCGAGTCTGTTAGCAATTGCTTCTACACGATTTCCGATCCGCTCCCGGAAATCATCTTCAATATCTTTTCTGATTACAAAGATAATCTTGTTAAATCCCGCTTCAATTGCATCATGAATAGAGTAATCCATGATGATCTCGTCATGCATTCCCACTGGTTCCAGCTGTTTGATTCCGCCGCCAAATCGGGAACCGATACCGGCAGCCATGATGAGTAATGTTGTCTTCATAAATTTTTTTACTTCCTTTACTTCTTTTTGTTTTGTTGTATCTTTGTACATTCATTATACTATGGTTTTCAAATAAAATCCATTAAATATCATAAGGTTTTATGAAAATATGTTGACAAAAAGGGTGAAAATTATTACAATAGTAACAAATATTAATATTATAATTGAGAAGCAGCAAATACAAATCGTATTGGGAGGTGTGTGTATGGCTATTTATAGATGTCGGATTTGCGGCTTTGTTTATGATGAGAAGAAGGAGGGAAAAGCAGTTTCACAGTTGACTGCCTGTCCGGTCTGTATGGCGCCGGTATCGAATCTTGTCCCTGTACAGGAAGAGAAGTCTGCCTTTATGCAGGAAAAAGAAGAGAAGCCGGTGCCGGAACCTTATGAAGGAGAACTGAATTATGACAGTGCGACCGCACGGCAGGATTCATCCAGCAGATACATGGCAGAGATTCATGAGATGGCAGTGACTGGAAAATCACTCAGCAGTTCTATGGGAACGAAAATGCCTCTTCCCAGCTGGGATGACATTTTATTGCTTGGATCGCAGTTGAATCCGCCGCCGCTGAATGACGGGGATTTTGTAGATACGACTACCGTGATCGGAAAGCATGCCAGAAAACCGATGGTTCTCGAAAATCCGGTTTATATTTCGCATATGTCCTTTGGTGCACTTTCAAAAGAAGTAAAGGTTGCGCTTGCCAGAGGATCTGCCATGGCGAAAACGGCGATGTGCAGTGGAGAAGGCGGGATTTTACCGGAGGAGAAGGAGGCTGCTTATAAGTATATATTTGAGTATATTCCAAATAAGTACAGTGTGACCGATGAGAATCTTAGGTCTTCGGATGCCATTGAGATTAAGATTGGTCAGGGAACGAAACCTGGTATGGGCGGCCATTTACCGGGAGAAAAGGTCACAGAAGAAATTGCAGCGATCCGCGGGAAGAAGCAGGGAGAAGATATTCAAAGCCCCAGTAAATTCCCGGAACTGAATACAAAAGAAGATTTGCGGGATATGGTAGATCTGCTGCGCAGACGTTCCGAGGGGCGGCCCATTGGGATTAAGATTGCAGCAGGGAATATCGAGCAGGATCTGGAGTATTGTGTATATGCACAGCCGGATTTTATTACCATTGACGGAAGAGGAGGCGCTACCGGCTCCAGTCCGCTGTTTTTGAGAGAAGCAACGACCGTTCCTACCATTTATGCATTGCATCGGGCGAGAACCTATCTGGATTCGGTGGGATCCGATATTTCTCTGGTGATTACCGGCGGTCTTCGTGTTTCGGCAGATTTTGCCAAGGCACTGGCGATGGGAGCAGATGCCATTGCAGTGGCAAGTGCCGGATTGATTGCGGCAGCCTGTCAGCAGTATCGAATCTGTGGAACGGGCAAGTGTCCGGTAGGCGTAGCGACACAGGATCCGCGTCTGCGGGAACGGCTGAAGGTAGATGCGGCTGCACAGAGAGTGGCAAATTATTTGAACGTTTCTCTGGAGGAACTGCGTACCTTTGCAAGAATTACAGGAAAAGCTTCTGTTCATGACTTATCGGTAGAGCAGCTGATTACAACGGATCGGGAGATTGCCGCATATACGGGGATCCCTCATGCAGGACAAGCCCGGATGACAGCAAAAATAAAAGACAGCAATCATGGGCAGAATGATAAACAGGATAGAAATGAGAAAAAGGAGGAAACAATCATGAACAAATATGCAGGAACACAGACAGAGAAAAACCTGGAGGCAGCTTTTTCCGGTGAATCAGGAGCCAGAAATAAATATACGTATTTTGCTTCTGTAGCCAAGAAGGAAGGATATGAGCAGATCGCAGCACTGTTTTTGAAAACAGCAGAAAATGAAAAAGAACATGCCAAAATGTGGTTTAAGGAATTACAGGGAATCGGTGATACCGCAGCCAACCTTGCAGCAGCTGCTGATGGCGAGAATTATGAATGGACAGATATGTACGAAGGTTTTGCGAAGACAGCAGAGGAAGAAGGCTTCCCGGAACTGGCGGCAAAATTCCGTATGGTAGGAGAAATCGAGAAACATCATGAGGAACGTTATCGTGCACTTCTGAAAAATGTGGAAACAGCCGCTGTATTCGAGAAAAGCGAAGTGAAAGTATGGGAATGCAGAAACTGCGGACATCTGGTAGTGGGAACCAAAGCACCACAGATCTGTCCGGTATGCGCACACCCACAGAGTTATTTTGAAGTACATGCAGAAAATTATTAAGAAATAAGAGCGTAAGAAGAGAAAGGTCTGAATCCGCGGATTCAGACCTTTCTCTTCTT
>JALFGN010000050.1 GCA_022777285.1 Blautia sp. | reverse complement strand
CATAAGGCCTTAATTTTGAGCTCCCGGGCGGATTTGAACCGCCGACCCCCACCTTACCATGGTGGTGCTCTACCGACTGAGCTACAAGAGCATTGCACGCCTAAGCGCGACACGCAATGGCAACTGTAGCAAATCATCACGTATCTTGTCAATGACTTGTGACCCCTTTTTGTGTCGATTTAGGGATACTCTCTCTTGATTGTAGAGATGTTGTCCTATTTTTTCAACATCACACATTAAATTTTTTAGAAGAAAATAAGAATTTATCGTTTCTTATTGCTCAAAGAGGTTCATTTTTTTGATTTTCTATTTTATATTGTCTTTGTTATTAGATTAGATAACAAGAAATACACAAATAAAAAATGTATTTTTCATGTCCAAAGGAGGACTCTATCGTGGCAGAAATAGAACGCACCAGATACGGTGAGTCTGCAAAGGATATTGCTCAAGACTTTGCAGAGCAGTTGAAGTACAACCAGGATGCTGATGTCTACCATACAACCCAAGAAGGAAGATATGAGGCCATTGCATATGCAATTCGCGACAGAATCATTCACCAGTGGGATCTTTCAAGAAAGACTCAGAGAGCTAAACACAGCAAGAGAGTCTACTACATGTCCTTGGAATTCCTCATGGGAAGGGCAATGACCAACAATATTATTAACCTTGGCATCGAGAAGCAGGTCAAGGATGCTCTTGCTAGCCTTGGTTATGATTATGAAGAACTGGCAGATACAGAACCAGATGCAGGACTTGGAAACGGAGGTTTAGGTAGACTTGCCGCTTGTTTCATGGATTCTTTGGCTACATTGGAACTTCCTGCTTACGGATATGGAATCAGATATAACTATGGTATCTTCCGCCAGCAGATTAAGAACGGATATCAGGTAGAGCAACCGGATAATTGGCTTAAAGACGGCAACCCATGGGAATTAAAGAGACCAGACCTCACCTACCCTGTTTATTTCGGCGGTCACGTAGCCCATATCAGAGAAAATGGGAAAGACGTATTTAAGTGGATTCCTTCCGAACAGGTAAACGGCGTCGCTTATGATACTCCTATCGTCGGATATGGCGGAAAGACAGTAAACACTCTCAGACTTTGGTCTGCAACAAGCCCAGACGGATTCTCTTTCCAGGAATTTAACTCCGGAGATTATACAGAAGCAGTAAGAAAAAAGATTAATGCTGAGACTCTTTCTCAGGTTCTTTATCCAAATGATACATTGTATATGGGAAAAGAGCTGAGACTGAAGCAGCAGTATTTCTTTGTCTCCTGTTCTCTCCAGGACATTCTCAGAAGATTTAAGAGATATGGAAACTATGACTGGAAGCAGTTCCCTAAAGAAGCAGCCATCCAGATGAACGACACACACCCGTCTCTTGCTGTCCCTGAGCTTATGAGACTTCTCATAGATCAGGAAGGCTTAGGCTGGGATGAAGCTTGGGACATCACAGTAAATACTCTCGGATATACAAACCACACTCTGATGCCGGAAGCTCTTGAGAAGTGGCCTCTCCCAATGATCCAGTCTATTCTCCCTCGTCATATGGAGATTATCTTTGAGATCAACAAGAGATTCCTCTCTTCTGCAGTTTCTTTCTTTCCAATGCAGAATGAAAAGATTGCAAAGGTTTCCATCATTGAAGAATCTAATCCCAAGATGGTCAGAATGGCTAACCTTGCCATTATCGGCAGCCACTCTACAAACGGTGTCGCAGCATTGCATTCAAAGCTTCTTGTGGACAACATGTTCCCGGAGTTCGCTCAGATCTATCCAGATAGATTCAACAACAAGACAAACGGCATCACACAGCGCAGATGGCTATTGGATGCAAACCCAGGACTTGCTTCCCTTATTACAGAAGCTATCGGAAATAAGTGGATTACTGATTTCGAAGAGATAAGGAAGTTGAAAGACTTTGCAGATGATCCTTCATTCCTTTCCCAGCTTTCTAAAGTCAAGTATCAAGCAAAGCTTAAGGCTGCAGACTTCTTGAAGAAAGACAGCGGAATCATAATTGACCCAAACACAATGATTGATGTTCAGGTAAAGAGAATCCATGAGTATAAGAGACAACTTCTCAATGCCCTCAACATCGTAATGATCTACAATAGAATGAAGAATGATAAGGCATATAGGGAGTCATTCCAACCTA
>JALFGN010000026.1 GCA_022777285.1 Blautia sp. | reverse complement strand
TGATTAGAGCCTCATTGGCATCCGGCGTTGTAAATCCTGCCTTTTGGGTAATACCATTCGTTCCAAAGAACCCTTTTGTAAAATGGTATTGATGCAGAACTTCCATAGCCTGATTTCCAACGACTGCTTCCGTAGAACCTTTCAATTCTCCGCCAATCAGAAATACACGCATATCCCGGGCTGCCAACAGCTGTGCATGTGCCACAGCGTTCGTCACAAAAGTCGCTTTCTTTCCGGTAAGATAATCCAGCATGTATCCAGTCGTTGTTCCTGCATCCAAATACACAAAATCGTCTGTTTGAATCAGAGATGCCGCATATTGGGCAATCCTGATTTTTTCCTTTTTGTTTACTTCAATCTTCTGTGCTACGGTTAACTCCTGTGGGGTAAATGTATTCTCAGCAGCAATTGCTCCTCCAAATACCTTCACCAGCTTTCCCACATTATGAAGGGCTGTAATATCTCTGCGCACAGTAGATTCAGAAGTGTGAAGCAACTCCTTTACCTCAGATACAGTAATACTTTTTTTCTGCTTCAGAAGTTCTAATATCAGTTCATAACGCTGCTCTGTTAACATGACAGCACCTCCAAGATCTACTTATTCCGCTTTTCTCTTCTTGTAGTCTGTTACATTTGTCTCCAGCACAATTTTACGGATTGGTAAAATACTTCCCGGAGAAACAGACAATTCATCAATACCCATGGCAAGGAATTCCTGAGTAAGTGTGGTATCCGCACCAAGCTCTCCACAAATACCTGCCCAGATACCAGCCTTATGTGCATTTTCTGCTACCATAGATATCATACGCAGAACCGCCGGATGATGTGCATCGTAAAACTCATCCAGTTTTGTATTCTGACGGTCAATTGCAAGGGTGTATTGTGTCAGATCGTTCGTTCCAACACTGAAAAAGTCCACCTCTTTTGCCAGCTCGTCGCTTACCATTGCAGCAGCAGGAGTCTCAATCATAATTCCCTGCTCCGGTATAGCAAATTCAATTCCCTGTTCTGCCAGCTCTGCCTTTACTTCCTCTACGATTTCTTTAATTCTGTGCACTTCTTTCACACTGGTAATCATAGGATACATAATCGCAAGCTTTCCATAAGCACTGGCACGGAACAGCGCACGAAGCTGCGTCTTAAATATTTCAGGACGAGTCAGACAAATACGGATCGCACGGCATCCCAAAGCAGGATTTTCCTCATGCTCCATATTAAAATAATCACACTGCTTATCTGCACCGATATCCAGAGTACGGATGATGACACGCTTACCTGCCATGGTCTCAGCAACCGTCTTATAAATCTGGAACTGCTCTTCCTCGGTCGGATAATCTTCTCTCTCCAGATAAATAAATTCACTTCTGAAAAGTCCAATTCCTCCGGCATCATTCTGAATCACAGTTGCAAGATCTTTAATATTGCCAATGTTCGCATACAACATTACTTTCTGGCCATCCAGAGTAATATTTTCTTTACCCTTTAAGGTCTGAAGGAGCTGTTTTTTCTCCAGATCTTCCTGCTGTTTTGCTTTCATTTCCGTTAAAATATTTTCATCAGGATCCACATAAATTTTTCCATTAAAGCCGTCTACAATTCCCAGTTTACCGTCCACAGAGGCGTTAAGGGGAAGCGCCTCTGTTCCGATAAGAGCCGGAATCGCCATTGTTCTGGCAAGAATCGCTGTATGGGAATTCAATGATCCATGGACTGTCACAAAGGACAGAACCATGTCTTTGTCGAGCTGTACAGTCTCAGACGGTGCAAGGTCATCTGCTACAATGATAACCGGTTCGTTCGTATCGACCTTGTTACTTTCAGATCCCTGGAGAATTGCCAGCAGACGTTCAGAAATATCTTTTACATCGGCTGCTCGTTCTTTCATGTAGTCATCATCCATAGATGCAAACATCTGAGCAAAATTGTCTGCTGTAGCAGCCACCGCATATTCTGCATTTACCATCTGGGTGCGAATAATATTTTCTACAGATTCATTGTAGTCATCGTCATCAAGCATCATCTGATGGATTTCAAAAATAGCCGCATTGGCCTCTCCAACCTCTTTTAAAGCCTTATCATACAGCTTTTGGAGCTGCTCAACGGCAGCATTCTTCGCATCTGCATAACGCTCCATTTCCGCATCTGCATCTGTAATCTTTACTCGCTTTACCTGCTGCTCCCCCTTCTGGTAAACACTGATCTTTCCTATGGCGATACCGCCAAATACACTTTTTCCATTATAAACCTGCATGGCACTCTTCCCCTTATATTACAGATTTTCCTGCATAAATTTGCTTACTGCCTCGCATGCTGCATCTTCATCAGCACCATCCCAGCGCTTCATTTTTACTGCACGGAGCCGCATCCAATGAAATACTGCGCTTATCCAGTAAGTCTGTGATTCTCATTATATCTCCTCCTCAATGATACTTTGGTATACAGTTTCAATCTCCTGCTTCGTTGCCAGATTTTCCGAAAAAGCACTGGCACTGCCTGATGCCAATCCCATGTAGAAGGCATATTCATAATCCTGCTTCTGCATCCAGCCTGCCATAAATCCTGCAACCATGGAATCACCTGCTCCCACACCGTTGACCAGCGTTCCCTTTGGTGCCGGAGACTGGTAGACTTCTCCGTTTTCTGCAACCAGAACTGCACCCTGACCGGCCATGGATACCAGTACATTTCTGGCTCCTTTTTCCTGCATTTTTCTGGCATAAGGAATGACATCCTCTCTTGTTTTCAGTTCCACCTGGAAGATTTCACCCAGTTCATGGTTGTTTGGTTTAATCAAGAATGGATGATACTGCAAAACATTCATCAGCAGATCCTTTGTCGCATCCACCACAATGTGAATCCCTCTTCCCTGCAGTTTCTCCATGATACTGCTGTAAATATCATTTGGCATGGATGATGGGATACTTCCGGCAAGAACCAGAACATCGCCCTGCTGAAGCTTCTGAAGCTTGTCCATCAACACCGCAACCTTCTCAGCACTGATGTGCGGACCACAGCCATTAATCTCCGTCCCGTCGATAGACTTTAACTTCAGGTTAATCCGGGATATCCCCTCTTCGATCTGAATAAAATCAGAGATTACTCCCATTTCTTCCAGTCTTCGGACAATTTCATCCCCTGTGAAGCCTGCAACAAAACCAAGAGCTGTACTCTCAATTCCCAGATTCATCAGCACGGTAGAGACATTGGTTCCCTTGCCACCTGGAAGAATCAGCTCAGAACTCGTACGGTTCGTCAAGCCCAGTCTGAAGTCTTCAACAGAAACGATGTAATCCAATGATGGATTAAACGTTACCGTATAAATCATTTTCTTCCCTCCCTGTTTCTTTTGTAATTGTATTATAACGCCAAATTCACTCAAAATTAATCATACTATTTCACAAATATAGCGGTCGATCTTGATTGAATTTAAACAAAAAATGTTTTATCGATCATATTCATTTACTTCCTTTCATTTTCGTTCAAAATTCAGTCATTCTGCATTCAATCTTTTCACAGGCGTTGATTCGGGCAGTCCCTGCCCTATGTCTTTCCTGATTCAAGAACCGAATCCGCTGGAAAAAAACACGATTCTATGATACTTTATGTATAAAGACAAGCACCTCAAATCATAATTATTTTTTATTGTAAAATAATAATATATAATTTTTATTTATTATTGTTTTGTGTTATGATAAGCTGGAAAAGAAAGGAAGCATAACATGCTGGATTTCCGAATCGAAACTTTTCTTGAAGTCTGCAAGGACATGAATTTTACCAGAACCGCCCGGAGACTGAACCTCACACAGCCGGCCGTCTCCCAGCACATCAAATGGCTGGAAGAAAACTACGGAACCAAACTCTTTACCCTGCATGGGAAAAAACTGGAGCTGACACCTGCCGGCGAACTGTTAAAAAACTCCTCTGCTACCATGAAACATGATATTACCTGTCTGAAAGAAAAGATGCTGGAAACAGAGAAGCAGAAGCGGGCATTAAAAATGGGCCTTACCTTTACCATTGCAGAATTTGAAGTTGCCGGAAGGATCGCCCGGTATCTCAATCAGGAGAAGAAGATCTCCATGAAACTCTCTGTCGGGAATACCCGGGAACTTCTTCGGGAACTGGAGGAAGGAAGCATTGATTTTGCTCTGGTAGAGGGAAATTTCCCCAGTGATATCTATCACCATGAATTGTATTCCAGACAACGGTATATTGCTGTATGTGCTCCGGATGATCCGCTTGCAAAAGGAACTTTTACCATCGATCAGCTGCTTGACAATCGACTGGTCATAAGAGAGGCGGGATCCGGAACCAGAAATATCATGGAACACTTTCTGGATATGAAAGGTCTTGGAGTAGACGATTTTTCCGCAAAGATCGAGACAGGCAATATCAATCTGATCAAACAGCTTGTAGAATACGGCTGTGGTATCACATTCCTGTATCAGACAGCTGTGGACAGGGAATTAAAAGAAGGACGTCTCTGTGAAATTTCTCTGACAGATATGAAAATCACACATGACTTTACTTTTATCTGGCGGGAAGACAGTATTTTTCACGAAGACTACCAAGAAATTTTTCAAATATTAAAAACAAACGGAACAGAGAAAACGGAGGATTGCAAATGAAAATTTTAGTCATTGGCGGTGTTGCAGCCGGAACCAAAACAGCAGCGAAACTGAAAAGAGAAGATCGAAGCGCAGAGGTTACTCTGATCACAAAAAGTACCGATATCTCCTATGCAGGATGCGGACTGCCTTATTATGTCGGTGGTCTGATCGAAGAACGGGAAGAACTTGTCGTAAACACACCGGAAAAATTTTCCGCACTGACCGGTGTGCAGGTACTGACCAAACGGGAAGCGGTTGCTCTTCATGCAGAGGAAAAAACAGTAGAAGCAAAAAATCTGGAAAACGGAGAAACCGAAACCTACACGTATGATCGTCTGGTCATTACCGTAGGTGCTTCTCCCGCAGATCTCCCGATAGAAGGAATGGACAAAAACGGCATTTTCAAAATGCGTACACCGGATGATGCAGCCGGCATCCGTTCTTATATAGAAGAAAAGCATGTAAAAAAAGCAGTGGTGATCGGTGCGGGCTTTATCGGTCTGGAAGCTGCTGAAAACCTGAAAGCAAAAGGAGTAACTGTTACCGTCATCGACTTTGCCGATCAGGTTCTTCCGGAGATTCTCGATTCCGAAATGGCAAATTATGTAAAGAAACATTTAAGAAATCAGGGTATCCGTGTACTTACCGGAACAAAGGCAGAAGCCATTCTTGGCGAGGATCAGGTTACCGGAATCCGTACCAGTGCAGGTACGCTGCCATGTGAACTGATCATCGCTGCAGCAGGTATCCGTCCAAATACTGCATTTCTGGCAGAGAGCGGCATAGAACTGTTCAAAGGTCTGATCAAAGTAAATACCAAACTGGAAACCAGCCTTCCGGACGTATACGCAGCCGGTGACTGTGCGATGGTAACCAACCGCATCACAGGTGCTGACAAATGGTCTCCGATGGGATCTTCTGCAAATCTGGAAGGAAGAACTCTGGCACAGATTCTGGCAGGAAAAGGCAAAACTTATCCGGGCGTATTAGGAACCGGTGTTGTAAAACTTCCGGGACTGAACTGCGGACGTACCGGCCTGACCGAAGCACAGGCAAAAGCTGCCGGTTATCCGGTCATCACTGCCCTCTCCGTAACCGATGACAAAGCACACTATTATCCGGATTCCGCATTCTTTATCACAAAACTCATTGCAGATCAGAATACCCATAAACTTCTGGGTGCACAGATTCTCGGACCAGGTGCTGTCGATAAAATGACCGATATCGCAGTGATGGGAATTTCCATGGGTGCTGCTCTGGAAGACTTTGAAAATGTAGATTTTGCATACGCACCTCCGTTCTCAACTGCCATTCATCCTTTTGTACAGGCAGTCTATGTACTGCTTAACAAACTGGACGGTACACTGGTAAGTATGACACCTGCGGAATATGCAGAGGGAAAAGCAGATGATTACCGTGTCATCGATGCAGGCTTACAGCCTTCGATCCAGGGTGCAGACTATGTAAACTTAACAGAAGTAAACGGGGAACTGCCTGGAATTGCAAAAGATGAAAAACTTCTGCTTGTCTGTGCGAAAGGAAAAAGAGCTTACTTCCTTCAGAACAGACTGAGACATTTCGGATATACCAATACCGTTGTACTGGAAGGTTCCACCTTCTTCAATGATGTACGTGTAAAAAATGCATCTGCAAAAATCTCAGCGGCAGACATTACCCGTGTAAAAGCATGGGGATTCCTGTGGGACAAGACAACAGGCGACCGTTTTAACTGCCGTGTCATTACAAGAAACGGTAAGATCACCGCAGAAGAAACCCGTGCGATCACAGAAGCTGCAGAACTGTACGGAAATGGCGAAATTGCCATGACTTCCCGACTGACCATCGAAATTCAGGGCGTACCGTTCGAAAATATCGAACCGATCCGTGAATACCTGATGCAGTATGGACTGATGACAGGCGGTACCGGATCCAAAGTACGTCCGGTGGTCTCCTGTAAAGGTACCACCTGCCAGTACGGTCTGATCGACACATTTGCACTTTCCAACGAAATTCATGAACGTTTCTTCCTTGGATACAACGATGTGAAACTGCCGCATAAATTTAAAATCGCAGTAGGCGGATGCCCGAACAACTGTGTAAAACCAGATCTGAACGACCTTGGAATCATCGGCCAGCGCGTTCCTCAGATTGATTTTGAAAAATGCCGTGGATGTAAAAAATGCCAGATTGAAAAAGCATGTCCGATCAAGGTTGCAAAAATGGTAGACGGAAAAATCACCGTAAATCCGGAAAGCTGCAATCACTGCGGAAGATGTATCGGCAAATGTCCATTTAATGCATTCGAAGCCTACACCAACGGATACCGCATTTACATTGGCGGAAGATGGGGCAAGAAAATTGCTCAGGGCCGCTATCTGGATAAAGTATTTACAAACAAAGAAGAAGTATTAAGCGTAGTGGAAAAAGCAATCCTTCTCTTCCGTGAACAGGGAGAAACCGGAGAACGTTTCGCAGACACCGTCGCAAGACTTGGTTTTGAAAATGTTCAGGCTCAACTCCTCGCAGATGATCTTCTTGAAAGAAAACAGGAAAACCTCACAGCTGCCAAACATTTAAAAGGCGGTGCTACCTGCTAAAGCGTGTTTGAAAAATCATTCACGTCACCTGCATATCACATTTGTGGGAGATTTGCCCTAAATAAAAAGCAGTGCCAGACATCTATTGGTGCCTGGTACTGCTTTTTTATTCTGGTCGGATCCCATATTCGAAATAGCGTTTCATCCTATGTACCACTTGATTGGAATCTCCTTCTTTTACAAGTACATCATATTGTCCCGGAATCGTTCCGAAGGTAATCGTATTCTCCATATTTGTCATTTGTTTCAGATATTCCATCATATGTTTTTTAGAAGCATTTTTATTATAAATTTTTATATAAGAATATCCAGAATACTGCTCGGAATCGTATTTCAGGATTTTCAGTTCCTGCTGCCATCCTTTTTGCATCAACTGTTCATAAAACCGTTCCATCCTGTCTTTTTTGTCCAAAAGCATAAAATAGACAACCTCCTCTTCTTTTGGCGGAATTCGCTTTACATAATTGCGAAATGGTGACCTGCGAAGAGTTGTGACCAGATTTCTGTACACGGGATCTTCCGATTCGGAATAATAAATCACCAGCATATCATCCACAATAATATTTACAAAACACTGCATTCCTGCCTTCCGTATAAAATCCATAATTTTTTGAGATGTATCTGCAGAAATCACGTAAACTTTTTTGTACATCTTTTCTTTCATATCATAAAGAACCGCGCCGTCCATAGCAATCACAGGAAGGTTCAGATGAATGTCCCGCACCGGTTCCATCAAGGAGGCCGGTGTACGCATGGTAGAGATCGTAAATTGCAGGCCCTCATCCAACATTCGATTCAACTCCACTTTTGAATAATCCGTAAGATTTGAATTCTCATTCAACAATGTTCCATCCAATCCGGAAATGAACAAAATATCTTTTTTTCTTTTCAAAGGAAGAGAAAAATCATTCACAAAAATTCCCACTGCAATTCCGATACAGGTATCAAGAAATCGGTTCCATACAAAGAAATAGGGATTGACATCGGTAATATGATTGACCACAATACTCAAAAAAACCACACACGAAAAATAAGACGCTTGTTTCTTATGCAGAAGTACCGTGGTATACAAAACCAATATCGTCAATACGGACACCATCACTGCCTGCAAAAAGAAAAAGGAAGACTCGTATTCCACCCATTCCGGTTTTGCAATCCCGATTCTTTCCAGAGCAAGCAAAAACAACAATCCGTATAAAGCGCCGATGACGGTCCCACTGAATCGCTGAATGGCATTTTTTCTTGTATTGGTACGATATACCTGTATGCACCAGAGTGCAGATAAAAGTGAATAAAATACAATGCCCTCATTTCCGCGAAAATAAGCAATAACAAAGCAAAGTGCAACGGCTATACCGGATTTGATAATGCGAAGTCCGATTGACGGAATGGACCTTTGTATCAATAGATTTTCTTTCTTCATGGAATTTTTTGGCTAAAACAGCCTCTCCTTTCGTCAAATATGCTGATTGCTGCACCATTCCCCCAAAAACACTTTACCATTTTACCATATATTCTGTAATAGATGCAAAAATAATATTTCTTTTTCCAAATTTTTTCCCCAGAATTGTATTTTCTGGAAAATTGGCGTATAATCGGAGAGAAAATATTTACAGATATAAAGGATGGAGATCATTATGGTAAAAAGATGGAAAGTAATGTTTCCTGCACAGACTGGCCCGGATGAACGTACTGCCTATATTTATCTGCCGGAATCCTATGAATACAATCCTGACAGAAGATACCCGGTTCTATACATGTTTGACGGACACAATGTATTTTTTGACTCGGATGCGACTTATGGAAAATGCTGGGGAATGAAAGAGTATCTGGATTATACCAATACACAACTGATCGTCGCTGCGGTAGAATGCAGCCATGATCCGGACAATGGAAGGCTGAAAGAATATTCGCCTTATTCCTTCCTGGATCCGAAGCTTGGAAAAATCGAAGGACTTGGCAGGGAAACCATGGAATGGCTGATTCACACATTTAAAAAAGAAATCGACGGTCAGTATCGGACACTCTCTGACCGGGAACACACATTTATTGCAGGAAGTTCCATGGGTGGTCTGATGAGTCTGTATGCCGTACTGGAATACAACTCTGTATTTTCAAAGGCTGCTGCCCTCTCTCCTTCCATCTGGACCAATTTTTCCAGACTGGAAACACTGGTAAAAAAATCAAACCTGGAAACCGATACGGTCATTTACATGGATTATGGTTCCAGAGAAATCCGCTTCCACAGGGAAATGCAGACCCAGTTTGAAAAAATGAGTCTGCTCCTGCTTGAGAAAAAAGTTTTTCTTACCAGCCGCATCGTTCCTTTTGGAAACCACTGTGAAGCAAGCTGGGAAAAACAGCTTCCTTTTGTCATACATACCCTTACATACGAACCTTAAAATCAGGAGGAATTTTTTATGGAGACACAATATTTCAAACAATACAGTCCCTCACTGAACCGGGATATGGAATGTAAAGTATGGGGACACGCCGGACGACCGGTCCTGTTTATTCCCTGTCAGGATGGCCATTTTTATGATTTTGAGAATTTTCATATGGCAGAAATCTGTGCTCCCTGGATCGACACAGGAAAAATCATGGTTTTTTCCATTGATACCATCGATACAGAAACCTGGTCCAATCAGAGCGGTGATCCCAGATGGAGAATCGAACGCTATGAACAGTGGATTCGTTATATTACCGATGAAATGGTTCCTTTTATGAGAGCTATGGTAAACGAACGAAACGGCTGGGAAGGATATCCCGGAATCATGGTGTTTGGCTGCAGTCTTGGAGCAACCCATGCTGCAAATCTGTATCTGCGCAGACCGGATCTCTTTGACCGGCTCCTTGCCTTAAGCGGAATCTATACAGCGGAATATGGTTTCGGCAATTACATGGATGATCTGGTATATAACAACTCTCCTGTCCACTATATGGCAAATATGCCGGAAGATCATTATTATATCCAGATGTACAACCAGAAGAAAGCCGTTATCTGTGCCGGACAGGAACCATGGGAGCTTCCGGATTCTACCCGTCAGCTGGGGGATATTCTTCACGCAAAAGGAATTTCTGTCTGGGTAGATTTCTGGGGGTATGACTGTTCTCATGACTGGAATTGGTGGTATAAGCAGACTGTTTATTTCTTACCCTATCTTTTAGAAGAAAAATAATATATAAATACGAAGGAGAAAAAATATGAAAAATTTTATCTTTATTTCCCCAAATTTTCCTACCAATTACTGGATGTTCTGCAGAGAGCTGAAAAAGAACGGACTGAATGTCCTTGGAATCGGTGATCAGCCTTACGATGAATTGTCCAACGATCTGAAAGAAAGCCTGAATGAATATTATAAAGTCAGCAATCTGGAAAATGAAGATGAAGTATACCGTGCCGTTGCATTCTTTATTCACAAACATGGACGCATCGACTGGCTGGAATCCAACAACGAATACTGGCTGGAGCGTGACGCAAAGCTGCGTACTGATTTCAATATTCCCAGCGGATTCCACACGGAAGACATGCCCCGCATCAAATACAAATCCAAAATGAAAGAATTCTACCAGAAGGCCGGTATTCCTACAGCCAGATATCATCTGGTAGACACCATCGATGCCTGTCGTGATTTTATCTCACAGGTAGGTTATCCTGTTGTCGTTAAACCGGATAACGGTGTAGGCGCATCCATGACCTGGCGTCTGGAAAGCGATAGCGATCTGGAACAGTTTTTCGTTGAAAAACCG
>JALFGN010000011.1 GCA_022777285.1 Blautia sp. | reverse complement strand
ATAGCAGCAAAATTGCCAGAAACAATTGAGAAGGCATTTTCGACTATACAGCAGTCAGATTGTTTGGGATGGTTTCGTTCGTGTAATTATGTGCAATAATTTATTGTTTTGCTATAGTACAATCAAATTTACTTTTAAATTTCTTAATTTCCATAATGTTGCCAATATATCTTATCTGTCTATGCTTTTCTGTTAAAGACAATGGACTTTTTTTCACATAACCAATATAGACACCCTGTATATCTTTCTATTGCTGCGTTTTTCATTATTTGAGAATCTTCATTTAAACCACAGTATTCAAGAAATTTTCTCTCCTTGTCCCATACTGAAATATTGGTTTCCATAAACACCTCATCCCATTTATCTGTATGTGATATAGAACCTTTCACAACTCTGTAATGATAATATTCTCTATCTATTCCACACACTTTTCTAACATTACACAATAAATCCATCTGGAAACAAATGTCTTCACCAGTTTTGTATTTGTTATGACGCACATCTTGTAATAACTCACTTCTGATAAGCTCATGACATTCCGACCAGGTTCCACGTGTTATCTCATTTGCAATGCTTTTAAAATCCTGAAATTCAAAATTTCCACATGGTTTCAATGGTTTTTTTATCTGTTTTCCATTATCCTCAATAACAAACCCAAACGGAACAATATCTGCATTCGTTTTTTCTGCTAAAGTAACCGTATCCTGCAATAAATCTTTTTCAATCCAGTCATCTGAATCTATAAAATACGTATATTTTCCGCTTATATGTTCCATTCCATAATTACGTGCAATCCCCGGACCGTGTTCTCCTGATTCATTTTTATACAATCGAATTCTACTATCCTTTTCAACATAAGATTCTATTATCGGAACACTTTTATCCTTAGAACCGTCATCAACGATCAGAAGTTCCCAATTTTGATAACTCTGAGAAATAACACTCTCTATCGCTTCTGTCAAAAAACGTTCACAATTGTATACCGGCATAATAACGCTTACCAGTGGTTGATTTTCATTCATTCTGATATTACCCTCCAAATTATCGCTCCCATTCTATCTCTTCTTCAACTACTTTCGCCGGACAGCCTCCTAATAGAAGTTTTTCACCTTCAAACTTTTTTGTCACAAGACTATGATATGCAACAATACTACCATCGGGAATCACACTATTCTTCAAAACATGAGAGAATGCAGCCACCCATACATGATTACCAATTCGAATCGGTCCACGGTCACAAATTCTTTGTTGATTTTTATGTATCACCTTATGATTATCCGAATCCAGCACTTCCACATTCCACCCAAATAAAACACTATCCCCTATTGTAATTTTATCATTACATGAAATAGTACAATTTTTATTACAGAAAAAATTATCTCCTATTTCTAATGCACCTAAATCCAATATTAAAGATACTCCGGAAGACATAGTACATCTGCCGTTAAATTGAATCGTTGCACCATCATTTAATAAAAGATAATTCTTTTTACCTGCTTCTCTCCCTTCTGTACCTCCCCATCCAATGCGAACCATAAACGTTGTTGGCACACAACCGAACCTGATATTTCTGCTCAATTTATCAATGTGAGTTTTATATCCAACAAATATTGGAAGTTTCAAAGCCGTTTTGAAAGGAAGACAGCGAAAATTCACATAGATAGTAATGGGCAAACTTATGATCAGAGAGAATATATCTCTCACTTTCAGTGAAAATATATCCTTAATTGTCATTTGTGTTCTCCCTGTTTTCATCTATTATTTTATCAATCACTTCAATAAAATTCTTATAATAAATCGCTTCATCATATTTTTTACTCTGTTTTCTGGCAGCATCTGACATCTTCTTTCTTACTTCAGGATGTTCTTTCATATAGCAAATTGCCCTGCTTAAATCTTTTACAACATTTTCTTTTCCGATCGTTAATGCTGTACTTTCATCTACATACTCTGCTACCCCACCGGATTTTGTTACAATCAATGGAAGTCCTTCTGCCATTGCTTCTAATACGGTTAATGGTGCTGCTTCCTCTATCAATGTAGGCACGCACTGTACATCCGCCACCGATGCATATTGATATACTTCTGCATTGTCCACATATCCGGTAAAAATAATGCGTTCCTTATGTTGTTCAGAACGTTTCTTTACTTTTCTCTCATAAGGTGAAAATGCCCATTTCCCGGAATTTGCACTTCCCATGATAAGAAGTTTAATATATTTATCCTCTAATCCGATAATCGCCCGCATAAGTTCAAGTACACCCTTAATCTCCATAATTCTTCCCACATAAAGAACTACAAAATCTTTTTCAGACAATCCCAACTTTTTTCTTATGCTACTTTTTTGTTCTTCTGATACAGTCCTACTGAATCTCTCCACATCAATTGCATTTTTCAATACATGTGCTTTTACCGGAAGTTTGCAGGCTTTCATATACTCTTCTTTTACAAATTCGCTAACTCCAATCATATATCCAAAGCCTTTCACTATTTCTTCCTTCGGAATAAAGTGAATATGGGCATGGAAAACCAACTGTTCTCTTTTATAACCTTTTGCTATATCAATGACCGCCTGCTCGTCTCCGCCTTCTACAATCAATAAATCAAATTTTTCATTCTGGATCATCGGAGCGATCTCATTATAATGCCTTTGCAGTACTCGAACTGTCTTTCCGGTTAATTCTCTTACCGCTAAAAATACCGCATGCTTGGACAAATTCCAAAATGTATTGGTATGTGTCCACACAAATCTCACATCCGGATATTTTTTTGCTACTTCTACAGCCTCTTTATGATACACTGAAAAAATCGTCAGGCGAAGACCATCTTCCTTTGAATACCTTTTTACAATACTTGTAATCAATGTCTCGATTGCTCCGCCACATACTGCCGGAACAGGCATAACACCACCCATAATAATCCCAATATTGTACATGATTGTCTTCCTTTCCGTCCATTCTTATCACACATTTATTCTATAAAAACCGCTCTAATAATCCACGGAATTTAATTCCCACTGAAAATACAAGGCATGGTTTTATTCCTAAAAACACAAGTGAAACTTTTTGAATTCTCGACAACTTTCTTTTTTTCAATTGATTAACGATATCCTTTGTTCGCTTTTCTTCCTGGATATATTTTTTTCTCTCATCTTCATTCGTTATCAATCTTTTGCTTTCCTCCAGATGTTCCAACGAATACACCAAAACTTTGTATGCCTGTCCCGAGTATTTCTGTTCCTGTAAATAGATATATATTCTCTCCTGATAAGCCTCTATAAGATCAAGACTTCTGGCAATTTTTTTCTGTCTCATTGTACTATTCTCATGTTGCCTATAATAATACAGGCATTCCGGAATCGTTACAATCTTAATATCCATCTGGTAAATCTCATTTGCCCAAAATTCATCTTCATAATATTTCCCGGAACGAAATCTTACTTTTCCTACCGTTTCTCTTTTCATTAATTTGTTCCAGACAACCGTCCAGAATCCATAATTGCGTTCATTTTTTCTGTAATAAAATATTTCTGTTCCAGTCAAAACCTCTGACTGGACATTGGTAGCAAAATCTTTCTTCCTATCATTTTCAAAAAAATAAAGATAATTGCACGCTGCGATATCTGCATTTTCATTCAATATATTTCTATACAGACATTCTAACATAGTTGGCGCAAGATAATCATCACTGTCTACGAACATAACATAATTTCCAACAGCCTGATCCATTCCTCTGTTTCGTGTATCGGCAGCTCCCCCATTTTCTTTGTGAATCACCTTCACCCTTGTATCCATCCTGGCATATTCATCACAGATCTGCCCGGACTTATCCTTGGATCCGTCATCCACAAGGATCAGTTCAAAATCTGTAAATGTCTGTGCCAATATGCTGTCCACACATTGTCTGATGTATTTTTCCACCTGATATACAGGTACAATGATGCTTACCTCTGCCATATTTTCTATCCTTTTTTCCTATAGCGATTCCAGAATCTCTTTCCACTGCTTTACGATTTTTTCCAATCTGAATTCATCCATACATAAGTATGCCTTCTCCGCAAACTGACTTCTCAGTTCCGGATTGTTTATCAATATTTCTATTTTCTGTACCATCTCATTGCAGTCAAAAACTTTCACAAGATACCCGTCCACTTCATTATGTATCAGTTCCCGGGGACCCATCTTTATATCAAAGCTCACACACGGTACTTTCATTTCTCTGGCTTCCAGCATACTTAAACCCAATCCCTCATATTTAGAGGTTACAACAAAAATACTGGCTTTCTGCAAGTATTCATCCACATTCTCAACATTTCCTTTGAGAATAAGCCGATTCTGAAGATGATTTTCTGCAATAAACTGCTCAAGATTATTTCGCTCTATGCCATCACCAAGAATGATCCACTGCCACTCCGGATATCGTTTCAATATCTCCAATGATATCTTTTTGATATACTCGATTCCTTTTTCCGGAGCGAGACGCCCGACAGTAAGAATTACATTTTTCTTTTGTAATTCTGTTTCTTTTTTTAGTTTGAAAGCAACAGGATTATAAATGCGGCAAATCGCATTCTTTCTTCCAAGCCGCTTCCGATATTCTTCCAGATCACCATCTGTAAGCACTACCACATAATCGGATCTTTTCACGGAATATCGGAGAATCATTTTTCGATACAAAACAGATAACTCAAAATCTGCTGTAAAGTGTTCCCACGACACCACCCTCGTTTTCAGCCCTCTGGATGCCGGTATAGAAAGCACATCCAGCACAATATCTATGTCTATGATAATATCAATCTGCAAGTTTTTCAACAATTTTCGCAGTTTCCCGATCAGCGGAAGATATCCCGGTCCCGGATTGATCCACTTCTCTCCTAACCGGTATCTTCTGATTCCCGGAAGCAATGGATAAAATGGTTTTTTCTGCTGTTCTGTCAGACTCATAAAACAGATATCATAGCTATATTCTTTCTGCAGTGCATTGGCAATCTGCACGGACACTCTCTCTGTCCCGCCACTTCGTGTGATATCCCCTGAAAAAAAACAGATTTTCTTTCTCACTGATTATTTCCCCCAACAACCTTTTTCATCTCACAGGGTTGTAACTGTTCCGAATTTCCTGTATCTTTCCTGACTCTCCTTCTCTCACGGAACCATTGCCGGAAAAGAATGGATGAAAGCTCTCTTACCATATATTTCGTTGCATTCACAGGTGTCAGGTAACTTTTCCCTTTGGTTCTTTCTTCCATCTCTACTTTCACTTCCTGCACATCTGCTCCCATGCGGATCAGATATGCAACGGTAGCTGGTTCCGGTGCATAGGATGCGTCTTTTGCAAAACGACGGATCATATTTCTTCTATACAGACGCATACCACTGGTTGGATCCGTCAGATGTTTTCCCGTTGTCAGCCAGATTGCTGCAGAAATCATTTTTCCACCGATGGTTCTCATGCGGATGGGCATTTTCGCACCATAGTATCTGGAAGCAATGACGATATCACAGTTTTTTTCTTCCATGTATTTGACCATATCCTCTATATATTCCGGCAAATGCTGACCATCCGCATCAAACTGCAATGCTGCATCATAACCATTTTTCAGTGCATACCGCATCCCCGTCTGTATTCCACTGGTCAGTCCCCGATTCTCCGGAAGATTGAGTACATGATACTGATTCTTCTTACAGATTTCTTTTGTGCGATCCGTTGACCCGTCATTTATGATGACATAATCATACTGGGGACAGGTACTCTGCAGACGTTCGATTACTTTCTTTATACTTTTCTCTTCATTGTACGCCGGTATTATAATTAGTACTTTCACTTGCCTCTTCCTCTTAAAGTAATGTCTTATTCCAACAGGGCAAGAAATTCATCCAGCCCTTTCGTATGATACAGCACCTTTTTCTCTGCTTCTTCTCCGTAATTTCTGCTTTCTTCCGGATGCTCAATCATCCAGAGTAGCTGTTCACTCACCGCCTCCGGTGTCAACTGACACAGACATCCGTCTATCCCGTCTCTGATCTGCTCTCTGTTTCCGCTGCAATCCGTGGCAAGAATTGGTTTTCCAAGGGTTTGTGCCTCCTGTATGGCGATACTTTTTCCCTCATATCCGGTGGCATGTACATAAAAATCACAGTTCCTATAGTAAGGAAATGGATTTTTCTTTACACCCAGCAGGATAAAGTCCTTTTCCAGACCGGCATCTTTGATCTGTTCTTCAAGGCTGGAGCGAAGATCACCTTCTCCCATCACATACCACCGTACCGGCACACTGCACTTTTCTTTCAGTAAAGCCATAGCCTGTATGGCGATATCATACCGCTTCTGATGACTGAGCCTTCCGACCGTCAAAATCCGACATCCATCAAAATCATCTTCGAACCCTGTTCCCTGCTCTGCCATCCTCCGGATTCTGTCCTGATTCACCAGATTGTGAAAAACGGAAACTTTCTTTTCATATTCCGGATACACTTTCAGAAAATGCTCCTTCACTTCATCCGATACGGTAAAAATCCAGTCGATTTTCCTGTAGCAGCCCAGATCCAGATCCCTTGTGTAGCCTGCCTGACCGTAATCAATATGTACAAACCCTATTTTCTTTTTTGCTTTTACATGCTCTGCCACATAATAGGTTGCTCCCCCTTCCAGATAGGCCACCGCCAGATCATACTCTTTCCGACTCAGCGGAGCACCATCCGCCAGCAGCCGCCAGCACAATTTATCCGGAAAAATTCTCCCGCTTTTTCCCATATTCCAGAGATTCTTCAACAAATAAGGGGCTCTTCGCAGAAACAGTCCTTTTCCGACTCCGGCTCTTAGCACACTCTTTGCCAGAAGCTTTCTTCCCTCGTCTGTGAGTACAGATACATCCTGATAATCCGGATTGAGCAGATGTACATATTTGGGCAGTGCATGGCTTAGTTCTCCCTGTCCCGTCAGAACAAACAAAGAAATCTCATATTTTTCCGATCCCAATACTTCAAAAAGCTCAATCATGGCACGCTCGGCCCCGCCATATCCCAGTGTATTGATAACAAATAACAGCTTCTTTTTCATCTCTTTGTGCCCCCCTCTTTTGTCTCCTGCGTCTCAATCTCCAGACTTGCCTCCGACTTTTTCTGTTCTCTGAGATCAAAAACTTTCGGAGAAGGTTTGATCCCCTTTGCCTGTTTCATAATATTTCCTCTGCAGAACATATGCTCATCCAGATGTTTCTCCATCCACCGAAGCCGCATATAAGCCACCACAAATCCGGTCACAGAACCTACCCAGACTCCCGTTCCATAGAATATGGAACTGAGATGGACGGCCACCAGACTGGCAAGAAATGTTACCCCACAAAAACTTACAGCTGTAAGAAGCGAACCCTTCAGGTCTTCAAAATAATACAGAAAGATAATTTCCGAGTACATAAGGAACAGAATAAAATATCCGGCTGCCACCATGGGATAAATCCGCATAACCAGACCCGCATATCCCATACCCGGAAGAAAAATCACAAAAAGCAGGTAGATGATTACTGAAACGATAAACTGCAGACGCACCAGTGTCATCAGTTCACTTCCCAGCTGCCGAAACATTCTCTTTTTGGTATTTCGAATATCGATACCCCTTCCGCCAAACACTGCATCCGCATAAGCCCGATACCGTTCGTGAAAATACATCTCCACTCTGGAGATAAAGATCACGCTGGCTGATATATTGGTAAACATTGCAAGGCAGGTTGCCATATCATAGGGCTGGTTACACACGAAAGTCTGAACCAGATGTATGGCCATATCCGTTCCCCAGAACACAAAGTTATGTACAAACAGTCCCAGTGTATAAAGAAAATTAATCAGAATCAGATGCCAGTATTTCCGGAAATATGCAAATACCCGCCCATATTCCTCACTGTTGTCCGGAAAAAACTGGTGGATCTTTGCCCATTCCAGCACGGCGGTAACAAAGAATCCTACAGTCAGTGCCAGAAGCATACTGTAGGTAATGCTGACTTTACACACAAACCGAAGAAAAAGTGACAGTAAAAACGAGGTTACCATGCCCGTCAGGAAATAAAGGGAAATCAATCGGTATTCTTTACAGATGGAAAGATACAGCATGTTGTAAAATACGGTAACCAGACTGACAAAACAGCAATATCCGGTAAACACATAGTAAATCGGCACCCCGCCCACCAGATGCTCCCAGAAGCAAAAAGGAATGGCAAACAGGCAGCTAAAGCAAATATTGGTCAGCAGCCCTACTCTGTGGCATGGCTGGATATCCTCATATCGTTCCTCGAAGATCACATCCGACATATAGCGGGATAGCACCGCATTGAATGGCGATGTGGTCAAAAGAGAAAATATAAAAACATACAATACTGTACAGGAAAAAAGTTCCCGGTCGAAAAAACCAACCGTATTGAACTTCAGTACCTTCTGCATCAGCATCAGGTTGATAATCACAACAAGAACCGGTGCGAT
>JALFGN010000121.1 GCA_022777285.1 Blautia sp. | reverse complement strand
GTAACGTGTAGCCGCGCAGCAGATCGAAGATATGCCAGCGCGGTCTTTTGTGTTCGGACATAAAGTAGCCCCCCTTTGTTAAATGCAGTATAACAGACCGGGGAGATAAAAACAAGGTATATACTATCTCAAACGGACTTGTATAACTTACGTACGGTGTCAGGTGGTGTGCCCTGCAAGGGCTTGAAATAATGTAGGTGGAAATCCTACCTGGAAAGGAGCTAACCACTTCACCAGAAGTGAGTTTTGGGCTGTTAGTGGCAACATTAACTGTTAAGCGTAAACAACGAGATAGTAGGGATAGTTATTGAGCACCGAAATACTTATATCAGAAGGGCGATGCTGTCTCCTGGGCAGAAGCCAACATGTGGGTTTATCGATATGGTGAGATTTCACACACTTCTGCGGTGTCGAAGACCTGTTCATGCTATACAAGGATTTCAAGTCAACAGGGGAGAACCTGTATCATCCACAACCTGTGTAAAATGTGGTATGCCAAACAACCTAAAAGGGAGGATGGCAAACGTGATACAGTGTAGTCGGATGCCCGAATAGTACCGGTGAAGCAATTGAAAGATTGTGGAGGGAAGTCGAGAGAAAGCTGTTATCCTCACAGCTTTGGCATACGGAACAATATCAAAAGGGAAACATCATCTAAACACAGAGGTAGAAGAAATGATGGAAACAAAACTTGCGAGAATATCACAGTTATCAAAACAAAATCCAAACATGGTGTTTACATCCGTTGGGCATTTGATTAACGAAGAAATGCTGATAGAATGTCACAGGGATATGGACGGAGACAAAGCAGTAGGGATTGATGGAGTTACAAAAGAGATGTACGGAGATAATCTGGAAGCAAATGTAAAAGCATTGGTAGAGAGATTAAAACGGAAATCATACAAGCCCCAGCCGGCAAGGAGGGTGGAGATACCAAAAGATAATGGGAAAACCCGCCCGCTGAATATCTACTGCTACGAAGATAAGCTGGTACAGGAGGCATTGAAAAGGATACTGGAAGCGGTGTTCGAACCCCACTTCTATGACGAAATGATGGGATTCAGACCAAACAGAGGGTGCCATCAGGCCTTGAGAATGCTGAATGGAATGATAATGTATCGAACGGAATACATCGTAGATGCAGATATCCGCTCGTTCTTTGACCATATGGACCATGAATGGATTATCAAATTTGTAGAATCGCGAATCAAAGACCCGAACATAACCAGACTTATCAGGAGACTGCTCAAAGCAGGGATACTGAACGGGTTTAGCTATGAAGAAACAGAAGAAGGTTCAGGACAGGGAAGTGTATGTTCACCCATACTCTCATGCATATACATGCATTATGTGTTGCTGTGGTGGTTCAAGGAGAAGATACAGCCAGAAATGAAAGGATTCTGTGGCATCGTAAATTATGCCGATGATTTCGTATGCTGCTTCCAATACAAGGAAGAAGCAGAAAGATTCTATGAACGACTGAAACATAGAATGGAACACTTTGGATTGAGCCTGGCGGAAGAAAAGAGCCGACTGATAGAGTTCGGAAGGTTTGCAGAAGCCAACAGAAAGAAAAGAGGGGAAGGAAAACCGGAGACTTTTGATTTTCTGGGTTTTACACACTACTGTTCGAAAAGTAAGAACGGTAAATTCAGGGTGAAGAGGAAAACCAGTAAGAAGAAATTTGCGAAGAAATGCAAAGAAGTACACAAAAAGATAGGTGAGATGCGTACACTTGGGACAGCAACCATTATCAAGAAAGTGAACCAGATTCTTACGGGATATTTCCATTACTATGGAATCATAGACAACAGCGTGATGAATAAGAAATTCAGCTATAATGTGTTAAAAAGCTTATTTTATTGGCTGAACAGGCGTAGTCAGAAAAAGAGTTATACATGGGAAAGATTTCTGCGTATGATAGACGAAGCCTATCCATTGGTCAAACCAAAAGTCTATGTAAATCTGTTTGAGATATACGCAGTGAACAATTAGTTTCGTAAAGAGCCGGATGCGGGAAAGCCGCACGTCCGGATTCTGTGAGGGGCGTGCTCAGTAATGGGTGCGTCTACTCGACCAAGAAACAGCAAATAAAAAGTTCATGAAAATTTGATAAAGTTCTCTGTTCAGGGTAGATCAAATGGATATGGTAGACCACCTAAAAAACACTTAGGGTCAATTACCGGAAACAGGAAATGCAGGTAAAAAATCTGGATATACGAAAGGACACATAATATGGAAAAAAGAGAAAACAACTGTTTATGGATGCTAAAAGGAATTTCCTGCCTTATTGTGATCTTATTTCACTGCCCAATTCATAATCTTGTGGGAGATGCAATCATTTATGCATTAAGGTTCCCCATACCGATCTTTCTTATGATAACTGGGTATTACAGTTTCGGAAAGAATAAGTATTTGAGATCAGCAGGAAAGACGTTGCGTTTGCTATTGTTTGGTGAATTGGTAACTGCGTCTGTTATGTCGGTGTGTTTTATTGCCGGCATAATGGATGCGAATCCAGTTGACATATTTTTGAAAACAGATTGGATAAAAACAATATTTTTTGGATCCATTTTCAACGGCACGTTATGGTATTTGTACGCAATGTTCTGGGGTTGGATATTGTTTTATATCATATCGAAAATCCCTCATGGATATTTCTTTATGAAATGCAGTATCATTCCTTTGCTTATGGTACATATCTTTGGGCGCATGCTTGTAACAAAATATTCTGATATTAATGAGACTGTTTATTTATTCCGAAGTGTTATATTGTTTGTTGTCCCCTTCTTTATGATTGGCAGGCTTATTGCAGAGCATCAGAAAAGGATACTTGAAAAAATGAAAGGATTCCGAGTGACATTGCTAATAGCAGCGGGTGCGTTTCTGATCGTGATTGAGTATATTATCTGGCATCAGTTTATGGATCTGCAGGTCAGTACCGTATTTGTATCAGTAGGAATGTTTTTGTTTGCCTTACAATATCCGGATTTTGCTCCCAACAAACTGTTGATCCGTATTGGACATGTATCCCAATATGTGTATATCTTCCATATTCCGGTAATCATATTACTGAATGCCATACTCGTAAAAAATGTTCTTGATACAGTAGCAGCAACAGTAATACCATATCTTGTGATACTATGTACTGTACTAGTATCGTATGGATTTGATCGCATGAGGAAAAGCATGCACACAGTGTCAGGCATGCGAAAATGAGAAAGTAAGAGCTTATAGGAGAGATTTTGTGGGTTGTGATATACCCGCGTGCTTTGGAACGCGATAGAAGCGCTTTGAGGGGATCAGAAACAATGGAAGAAACGAAACCACACTGGATACATGATGAGGCTGAGGATAAAAACTCAGTAACAGGAAAAAGATACCTCATGAGCTGCACATGCTCAGAATGCGGATATCATGCAAATATGGAAAAGCCTATTTGCCCTCAGTGCAAAGTGAGGATGAAAAGATAATAAGAAGGTATAGAGAAACAACAGAAAACAGCCCTCTGGCTTGTAGTGGTATATGATTACCATTACAGGTTGGAGGGCTTTTTTGCGTTTGTTTGTTACATTATGGAAAAAAGAAAATACACACCACAACCAAGAAAAACATAGTAATAGGAGAGTAATGAGAGTATTATTTTGGCATAAGATTGAGGGGATAATGATATGAGTAATGGTGAAGCTTCTAAAACTGTCCATGTTATTGAAGGAAGAACTCCGGATTACAACAGTGCTAAAAAAGCTAAGAGGAAAATGAAACGATATCAACGTAGAATGGTGTTCAAGAATTGTATACGGAAGTAGAATTTTGTGATGGGGATATGGAATATGACTCATCAATAAGTGCTAATTCTCCTCTCTATCAGCTTATTACGTTTATTTACGATAATAGTCATACTTATATTGATTCAAGCTCTATTGACTGCAGAGATCAATTTCCTTACGTTACATACTGCGTATTATAGCAATCCAAAATAATACTGCATTCTCTTGACATATGGTTTATGATAAAGTCAAGAGGTGATAATTATGCTACATAATGAAACACGAAAACTGCTCATTGAAGCTTGGAATAAGACTCACAATGCAAAAAAAATTGCAGAATGTTTTTCTGATAATACCAGTACCGTTTATCGTCTTGAAAAAAGAATGCGCGAAACGGGGTCTGTCGAGACAAGGACTTCTTTGCGTGGGCGTAAACCGGTTCTGACTCAGAAAAATCTCCAAAATATTGATCTGCTGATCCAAAATCAGCCTGACATTACAATCAATGAGATCATAGAAAAACTTCAGTTGCATGTGAGTGATGAAACAGTCCGAAAGGCAATTTTAAAACTCGGAT
>JALFGN010000079.1 GCA_022777285.1 Blautia sp. | reverse complement strand
CTTCCCATAACCATTGCTACCGCTGAAGTACCAAGAGCAAGCAGTGAATCCGAAACAAATACCGGAATGCTGATAGAAACATAATCCTTAATCAGGGAATTACATTTCATCCGCAAATCCTTCAGTCGATAGCCGATCTTGCGATCTACAAACAAAAAATATCCACATATCAGCGAAAATTCACCTGTCCGACGCTTCGAAGCACAATCGTACAGGTCATGGTCATTCCTTGCAGAAAATAGCAGTATACCATCCACTTAAAATATTGAACTCCTTGCGCAATTACCGCACTGTCATTAGTATACATCCTCATAAGCAGCTGAGGGATTAATATGGTTGGCAGCATAAACAAAACCGCAAGTACGATGCAAAGCCGCAGCATCAGGGTTATGGTTTTTTTCAGAGAAGTAATATCCTGCATTCCCCAGAATCTTGAGGTCAGCACGCTGGCTCCCATGGCGATTCCCATACAGCAGATCTGGTATATATTCACAAACTGATTAGCCAGAGCCGTAGCAGAAAGCGAGGTTTCCCCAAGCTTTCCCACCATGACGGTATCGGTCATATTTACACCGATGGTGATCATGCTCTGCAAGGAAATCGGAATGGCGATAACTGCCATTTTTTTATAAAAACATTTGTCTTTCTATTCTCTTATCTTCTGTTCAGCGTCAACCTCTAAAACGCTTCGCACTTCTTCAATCGCAAAGCACTGACAGAATATGGCGGTGCCTCGTATACGAACTCTGAGGAAGCGCCATGCATATTCACGGTAATATTCTTCACCTTCTCCGGCTCTTCAAAGCTGTTTTCATCCCCCTTTTCACCGCTAAGAAGTGTTACGGTATAGTCGCCCTGTACCTGACAGTCCAGTGTAATGGAAACCGGATCCACATCTCCTGCAAAATTAACCGCCTTAATAATGATTTCGTCCTTGGTGTCAGTTACTACCGAAACAAAAGCAGGTCCGTAGGGAATCGAAATTTCCTTCTGAAGCTCACCATCAACATACAGGCGAATCTGTTTTCCGTCCGTTTCATATCCAAAGCGGTGATATTCTCCCGGTTTTACTGAAATAGCAAAGTCCTCAGTCAGCTTGTTGTCATGCATATAGCCAAACTCTTCCAGTGAACATTGTCCTCCATTAACCTTCCAAAGGAACGGACGCACCAGAGCTGCATCCCATTCTTTTTCCACTCCGGCCGTAATCACGAGCTGCTCCTCATAATAGGAACGAACCACCCTGGCACTGAATATACCCAACTCGAAGTAAGCATTTTCCTCAACAAAAATATCGGTCTCAAATCTTCCATAAGTCTGGTCTTCTTCTCCAAATACCACAAAGCTCTTGGTCTCATCAGCCCATTCCAGAATACTGTGAAATTCCTTTTTCTGCTCCTCATCCGGAAGCTGAAGCAGGAAGCCATCCTCTGTATCCTGCACATGTCCCATTAATTCATGAGTAATCTTTGCTTCTTCTCCATTCCAAATGGGATTTCTGAAGCGAAGTTCCTTATTGGATTTTAAAGATGCCATTCCGGTTCTCGGACGATAAACACGTCCTCCCTCATCTTCGGATCGCACCACATATTCTCCGCGATTTTGACCGAACATTTTCCAGACATAATAAGTAGGAATTCCAAGGCTCTGATGATTATTGAAACGAATCAGATTAGGATACCACGCTCTGTAATTTACATTTTCAAATAATGGAGCATAAGAGGCCAATGTTACGATATCCTGATTTTTCTCAATACCCATAAGGAAAGCCGCTTCTCCCAAAGCCGCATACAACTGTCCCATATAGTTGCCTTCGTTTACAGCCACCTCTCCTACAAAGATTTTTGGTCCCTTACGATCGTAGTCATCATAATAATTTACACGTTCTGCAAAGAACTCTGTTGTATTGTAAAAATGTTCATCCACGCACTCGGCAGGACAACCATTTTTCTCTACATGCTCATTGGCTATGGTTTTAATCTGGGGATACAGTTCCTTTACCTTCTTATAAATCATGTTGTATCGCTTTTCATAATCCGGACCCCAGTTTTCATTACCAATTTCCAGATAGGTCATTTTAAAGGGTTCCGGATGCCCCATAGAAGCACGAAGCCTTCCCCATTTGCTTTCCTTAGAGCCGATAGCATATTCAATGGCATCCAGTGTATCCTGTACCATTTCATCAAGAGCCTCTCCTTCCAGAAGGACACTCTTTCTTCCCTGACAGGTCATTCCGCAGTTACATACATACAGGGGCTCCATACCCAGATCCTCGCAAAGCTGCAGATATTCATGAAAGCCAAGTCCTAATGTACTTCTGTAATGCCATACAAACAGCTTACTGGGTCTTTCCCATGCCGGACCTACCGTATCCCGAAATCTCATCGCTGTGGACGGTGTCGTTCCTTCCACAATACAGCCTCCGGGAAAACGCATAAACTTTGGACTCATTCCCTTAAGCTTTTCTACAAGATCTGTTCTGAGTCCATGCCCCATGTAGGTATTGTCAGGCATTAGTGAAATAAATCCCAGCAGAATCTCTCCGCCTTCTTTGCAGGAAATAGTAAGCTGTGCCTCGTGACAATCCTCAGCTGCTGTCAGCTTCATGTCATATCTTGTATACTCCTGACCGGAAACCACCAGACTGTTTCCAGTCAGTACTTTTCCCTGGTATTCGATCGCTACGTCCAGTCCTATTTCTTCCTTTGCTTTTGCAAATAAATACAAAGAGTAACTTTCTCCAGCCTTTACGGATATACCGCAGTAACCGGTATTAGTCAGAGATCCGTCCTTTTCAAACTGCATACGCAGAGCTGCGTCCCGATGTTCATTCAGGGTATCCGTCAGTTCCAGTTCCATCTTTGCATTGTGCGTATACCATGCCGGTATTTCTGTCTCCGAAATATTGTTGCCCTTTACCCAGCGGCATAAGCCTTCTCCGTTGCAAAACTCATCCAGCCATCCGGATACGGTTTTTACATGGATGCCATCCTCCTGCTGTATATAACCCTCCGGTAAAACGGAATCTTCGAAGCTTCTGTTTCGAAGCATTTCCGGATAAAGTCCTCCGTCTCCGGCACGGTTAATGTCTTCAAAAAAGATTCCGTATAAATCCCTGGCTGTCTCAAATCGTCTTTCCTTTGTTTTAATCTTTAACTTGCTCATTGTAGGCTCCTTTTTTACATTCCAAGAGTTTTGATCACTACCTGTGCCAGAATTCTGGCAAGATAATCATTGGGGTGATTTAACCAGTTTCCGGTTATATCAATGTATCGTTTTCTCTTTCCGATTTCTTTTTGAACTGCCTGTATATCTGCTATAGCAACTCCCATACCTTCTAAGCCCTTCAGACTTTCACTGTATTCATCCTGATGTGCCCAGAAATGGTGTGGCTCCGTAGCAGCTAGTTCATTGGGAAGCGTAGACGCAATCAATAAAAATTCCGTTTTCGGACTAACCTTCCGGATTGCCTCTATGAGTCTGCCTGTTTTATTTCTGTATTCTTCCATACCGCAACGGTCATTCATTCCAAAACCAAGAATAACCAGATCCGGATGGAAGTTGGCTGCACGCTGTGATGAATTTTCGATTGCCCATTCGGAATCCACTCCTCCTACCGATGTGTTGTGGAAGCATACCGGACTCTGCCATTTTTCCTCCATCTGATGGAACAGCAGCTCTGCCCAGGTAGGCTGTCCCGGCTTCTGTCCATACATACCGCTGCAGTCACAGCCACAGCACACGCTGTCCCCATACAAAACGATCTTAACGGGTTCTCCTACTTCCAGCTTTGCAGAGAGCTTCGGCAGTTTGTCCAGTTGACTTTCCGGAGCGGAAAGTAACTCCTTCTTCGTTGCCTTATAGGTAACTGCGATCTGTTTCTCTGTAACAAGCTTCGGATTGCCTATGGCACATAGGTTTAAGAATTTTCCGTTGGTAGTCACTAGCGGACCGAAATCTTTTGCAAATTCGCTTGCTTCTCCTGCCTTCTTTGCCGTATCAAAGTCCGGATAGAGGAAGGTATCCCATCCGGTTACCGGTATGTGACTCCCTTCAGGAATTACCAGCTCATCTCCCTCTACAAGGTAATCGATCCCCTCTTCATATACTGTTTCCCCGTCATAGCTTTCTACGGACAAAACTTCTTTTGGAGTCCACAGGAAAGAAGCCCTGCATCCATTCTCATCAGCAACTGCTGCAAAGGTTTCCCGGAAGCAATACCCACCTTCCCATATCGGCTCCAGCCATTCTTTATGGAAAATCTTTCCTATCGAAAGGGTTTTCTTGATCTGTTCTTGTAAAAATTCCTTAAAGGGTGTCACCCATCCGCAGTTCACTACCGGTCTATCTGACATGAAGATCATCTCACAGGGCTTTTCTTTTTCATATGGATACCAGTAGGGCATTGGCTTTCCGTCCGCATCATTGCCGTTTGGATCACCTGTTTTTATGAAATTCACCCAGTAATTGCACATCATTCTGGAAAGATCGTAATGCTGCCCCACAAAGGGTCTCCAGCATTTCGCCAGTGTTTCAAAGAAAAACCATAAATCTACAGAATGGAAGGTTCCGGCATTATCCCATCCTGGAATATCTGGATCAAACCTGTAATAATAGTAGGGCTTTTTTTCACCTGCACTTTTTTTATCTGAAAAAAGACACTTGATCGTACATTCAATTCCGTTTACCTTCGCATACTTTCCATCAGAATCCTCCCGCATTGCCTCGGGAAAGCGCAAAAAGGTCTCAGCATTCTTTCCGAAAATCTCTTCTGCTTTCTTTTTCAAATCTTCTTTTGAGGAAGCTTCTATATAACTGGGAAATTCATCTGAAGTATTTCCAGACATAACGGGAACATTTACATGCTTGCCTTCCATGAAAAGAACCATTGGGTCACCTACACAGAACTTGTGATCCAATACGGTAAACATGGCCGGAAATATTTTGGTATATTCCTCATACTTGTCACGAATCGTAGCCGCATCCAGCTTACGAGCCTGCTCAATAGTTGAGCAACCCAGGAAAGAAAGAAAATGCTGTCCATTTTCCTCAGCATGCCACAATTCCTCCGGCACTCCGATTCCTCCAACCTGATAAGGAGAGCGAATCATTGCACTCATCACTACTGCACGATGAAATAAGCCTTCATTATCCATACATGCCATCTGGCTCATAACACTTCCGCCTCCGGCTGACTGTCCTGCAATGGTCACATTACCCGGATCTCCACCAAAGAAAGCAATATTTCTCTGTACCCATCGAAGTGCTGCCTGCTGATCCAGACTTCCAAAATTAGTCGGTGCGTCAGGCTGCTCCTCTGTCAGCTGAGGATGTGCCAAAAATCCAAAAACATTAACCCGGTAGTTTACCGTTACAACAACCACACCGCGACGTGCAATTCTCTCTCCGTCAAATTCCATTTCGGCAGGATATCCACACTGGAGTCCTCCTCCGAAAAACCATACCAAAACCGGCTGTTTTTCTGTTACTTCTTTAGCACCTGTCCATACGTTCAAATACAGACAGTCCTCATCCATGGCAATTTCCGGATCCACATGCCACTCACGGATATACACGTTATCACCGATTCCCGGGACGCTCTGCATGGAAATCGGAGCAAAGCGATAGCATTCACGAACTCCATCCCAGTCTTCACAGGGCTGGGGTGCTCTCCATCTGTTCTCTCCTACCGGAGGAGCCGCAAAAGGGATTCCCTTAAATGCAGTTATCCTAGGGTCTGCGGCTTCAATACCTTTCACCCATCCATTTTCTGTCCGTACTGTTCTCAGCATAATTCCTACCTCCGCTAATTTTACTATTAGCCATGAGCAAAACTCCACATACTCAGTATTTATGCATGTTTGCGAGGCATGGCAACCTCTTTTATCACTCCTAATTTATAGTAACAACCAGTTGCAAAGTTTTACGATTCACTTTTTCTGAATCTCGATTTATCCTTTGTCCCTGAATTCCCCATAACCGGACGAAAAGGCTTTTCCAATCATGACATGATTTGTTCGTTTATCGTTATGAAATGTGAAGGCTTTTCAATGATTACGGATCTTGTTGATACATCTTTTATTGGTTTGGACCCTACTCCGATTGCTGCAAACACTTCACAGAATAATCCTAAATCTTTTCTATCCAACAAATTTAAGCCTGATAACCAGCCCAAAGCAGATACTGATTGCAAACTTGGCGTACATACTGCTTCTAACCAAACAAACGAGAAAAAGTATGAATTCTACTGGGGTTACAAAAACCACGTCCTTGTTGACTGTATTTCAGGTCTTCCCATTTATGAACTGACCACTACCGCCAATGTCCATGATTCCACTGTTGCGCTTGATATTTTGGCTGACACACATACCTTTCTGCCGATAACCGAATGTACCTTCCTTGCTGATAAAGGCTATGATGTTAAAAATATCTATAATCAGGTACAGGAACTCTACCAAGGCGAATGTATTATTCCATTAAACAAATGATCCACCAAAAATCCAAAACTTCTTCCACAGGGAAATCCTGTCTGCGATGCCGGGCTTGCCATGTGGTAGGATGGTAAATTTTCTGATAATGGACGTACACGCCAAAAATTCTGCTGCCCACTAAAATCAAGCAAAGACGCTGATTGTCCCTGCCATCACAAAAATTTTTACAACGGCAAGAAGCATCGCGGCTGTACAAAATACATCACCATTCCCGATGATTTAAGACTCTCCGTCGACAGAGACAGCAAATATTTCAAAAGTAATTACTCTCTTCGTACAGAATGTGAAAGATACAATTCACGTTTCAAAAATACAGGGCAGGAACGTATGTGGGTAAGAAATAAATCATCTGTTATCAACTTGAATACAATTGCCCATATAAGTCTGTTAGCGGTTGCTGTTGCGGCAATCACCACCGGCACAGGGCAATCCTATCGTAAGCTTAAAGCTGTAAAGCGAATCGCATAATAAAGAGCTATTCATATCTCCCCATTTGCGTAGGTTCTGGACTTACGTCAGCTTTGCTATGTCATAAATTCCCATTCTTTCCGATTTACAAAAGCTAACTGCCAAATCCAACTTTTAAATCAATTTGTTTTGCTCATCTCTCAATGACTTATAAGTTACTACAGCACATGCAATAACATAGATTATGATAACTCAAATGATCTTAATGCAGCATTTCCGTTACCGCGATAGGTCAGGTAAAGCGCCTGTATTCCATCCGGAATCGTAACCGGTGCGGTATACTTTTCCCAGACATTGGTATATTGAACCTCTAATGTCGCCAGTACCTCTCCATCCCATGCTGTCTTTACTTCAAAAGTGCCATCTGCATAGCCCCGGATCCAAATACTGATTTCACGAATATCATGGCAGTCAAAATATTTGAAGCCGATGGTAGTTGAATCTGTAATATTGGCAATATATCCAACTTCTTCGTCTCCATCCCTGCCGTCCTGCATTACTCGTGGAAAATTCCCTTCGCCCACATAAACTGATGGGGTATCGGTAAACAGATTACATGCAAGATAAGCGGGGTATTCGCCTTTACCCTCAAGCGGACCTCCATTTAAACCGCAGGAGGTAATTTTTACCTGTGGAATACTGCCGTCCGGCATAATCTGCAGCTTTTCAGCACATCCCTGTCTGCTGTACCAGGTATTATTGGTATGCCTGTGATAAAAAATGTACCAGTCCTCTCCGATCTGCACAATACTTCCGTGATTATTGGCACCGTAAGCTGTTGGCATATCTGCCGGCTTGTAGGTATCTATGTGCAGATCACAATTGCTGACAATAACTCCGCCATAGACAAAGTCCCTAGTAGGATTCTTGCTGGTGGCATAACATAATTCGTGCATTAATATGGATGAATAGACAAAATAATAGGTGTCACCTACTTTACGGATGGAAGGTGCCTCAAAAAACTCATGTCCCTCAAATCCGGTACCGGCACCATATTCACAGCCGGGGGCCACAAACACCGGAGCTTCCCTGATCGTCAGCATATCTGCTCCCAACACCGTAGCCATAGCTCCGGTACGGGATTTATCACCTTTTCCGCAAAATCCGGTATAAATATATGTCACATCTCCTTCCGTCAGAACCCCCGGGTCAAACTGGGGCTCATCACCTTCCTTTTCGCCCAGACGTGTGCCATCTTCATAATGAACATAGCCATAAAATTCATACTTTCCTGCCGGAGTATCACATACAGCAACTGAAACTACCGAAACCTTGTCCAACACGTAATAAAGATAGTACCTTCCGTCCGGTCCCACCGTAACATCCGGGGCATACAGACACATTTTGCCTTCCGGGTTCAGCGGATCGGCTGTCTTCGGATAAATCACACCCTCATATCTCCAGTTGCCCAGGTCATCGACCGGAGCTGACCAGCACACATAGTCTCCCATGCAGAAAACATATCCGTTAAAGTAATCATGGGATCCGTAAACATATACGCGATCGCCAAAAACATAAGGTTCTCCGTCCGGAATATACTCCCAGGACGGTAAATATGGGTTAAACGCTTGTTTTTTCACTTTGATATCCTCCGTTGCAAGCCTAATCCATGTACATTGTTTCATAAAGCAAATTACTGGGTGCTAGTTTAAGCCTTCAAGCTGACCACACGATCATAGTCATATCCTCGATCCGGATTCACCTTTCCGGCATTCAGTTCGAAATAAACCACACCGTTTTCGTTTACAGGAAGCTCTACGCAGATATTTCCGTCCTCCTGCTTTTTACGCTCTGTTTTTACAAAAGGTCTGGATGATTCCCGAATCAGCTTCGTCTGTTCCTCACTCAGATTGGCAGGTTCTCCCATATCATGCCATACCTTCAAGGGATTACATGTTTCCTCATCTACCGTCTTAGTCAGGAAGCAGTACTCCTCCTGTTCAGCCGGAAATGTAAACTCCAACAGCATTTTTTCTTTACCCTGTTCTGTACTTTTACGGGCAATATTCCAGGCTACACCTAGATAATCACCGTTTGCACGTTTCAAAACGACAATATTGTCATCCTTATATACACAATTGGCTTCACTTTCCTCAAGCTTTTTGTAAAAAGCAAATGTCCAGAAGGTCGGCTTGGTAATACAGCCATTGGCAACCAGTCCAAAGCCGCCGTGGAATGGTGTAAAAGGAACTCCCAGCTCTTCAAACACATCACCAAATGTCCAGTAGGAATAGGATTCATTCACATCTCCCAATCTGGAAAGCTGCTGTGCTATAAAGGCCGCATTGAGGTTTGTATCATGAATGACGCCCTGAGGAGTATAGGAGCTGTTGAACTCCGTGATATGAATCTGCAGACCCTTATATTCCGGGAAACTGTCAATAATATCTCTGGTTGTTTTTAAATTGGCAAAGCCGTCCTCCGCCTTCATCAGTTCAGAATATGCATAATGTCCAATACATTCCGGCGGATCAATGGTGTAATGATGTCTGGTTACGAAATCCACAGGTATGTGATTCTCATGGCAATATTCCATAAATGCCTGAATCCATTTCTCATCCGTTCCTCCACAAACAGCAGGGCCTCCTACACGGAATCCCGGATTCACTTCCTTTATGGCATCAAAGGTTCTATGGAACAGCTTAAAATATTCCTGCATATCCGCATTTTCCCAGAAGCCGCAAAGATTGGGCTCGTTCCATACTTCAATGGGCCATTGAATAACTTCCTCTTCTCCATAGCGTCCCATCAGATGCCTCAGCAATGAACGCACCATATTACACCACATATCATAATCTTTTGGAGGAGTGGTATTTCCCTGCCAGTAAAAGATAGTCTGGCTTCCACTTGCCAACTTTTTAGGCATAAAACCCAGTTCAAGAAAAGGTCTCAGCCCCACCTTCTTATAGGCATCCATTACTCTATCCAGATAAGTATAGTTGTACTCGACCCTTACCTTACCATCCTCCTCATAGGTCTGAAAGATCGCCATATCATCACAGAATAATCCATGTCCCCGGATATGCTTAAATCCGATTTCCTTTTGAACCAAGCGCAGCTCCTCCTGATATTCTTCTGTCAATGCAAGCCCCATTCTTCCGGTTCCCACACAATAATCTACATTATTGTGAAAAAAGGCCTTTGAATCCTTTGTAATCACGATCTTTTTTCTGTCATTCTCTGTTGCTTCACCCAAATTTACCATGCATGTATCTCCTTCTTCTAAATCATGTTCCTATGCAGTCACGCATCAGATGTCTGACCGTTGCACGATCCGCAGCTCTCTGATGACGATTGCCATATTAATCTGATACTATCACATTGACCTAAAGCATCACCAATGGCTCCACCAACAAGACTTCCTCTGATTTTGTCCAGATTTTTTTCCGTCTTTTTTATTTTCTCAAGAGCGTATGCCACTTCAGCAGCATTTTCCTCACGATAAAAATCATTGAAGTTTCTCGCAAATTCCTTGTAATTGTATTGATCCGCAGAACGGCTGAGCACAGCGAAATCAATTCTCCGGAAGAAATCTTTTGCTTTCATTCCATCATAATCAAATTCTTTCAATACTTTATAAAACAGATCCGAAACAACATGAGCATCATTTGCAAACGCACCACATCCAAATGCCCCCAGAATCAGAACTTCATATCCAAGATGTGCAGCCACCTTCAACATTCCTGTAATACGGCCATAGACCATATCCTGATATTCCTGGTCGGTCAATCCCTCCATACCATCTCTCAACATTGGTGCCGCGCATGTCATGACAGATACAATAACACTCTCATCCAGTAAATTACCTTTTTCATCTTTGATAATTTCAACCTGCGGTGTGATCATAACTGCATCCGATCCCATGTAAGTATTCAAAGATTTATTGTATTTATAATATGCAGATGCTTTTGAACTCTCCAACGATAACAGGAGCGAACTCTTTCTACAGAGATCTTCTTCTTGAGCCTTTGATCCACGGCGCACACCGCCACCTGGATTTACAGGATTTGCAAGATTCAGTACAAGAATCGGTTTTGATTTCTTGTTGAACATATATGAGCAATCCGAATACCTTTTAATAGCCAAAGAATAAGAATCCATGTTAACGCAGCCAACACCAATTCTTCCCATCACATGAACATGCTGAAAATCCTTACTGTCAGAAATTCTCTTCACGTCCTTTGGCAGGAATACGGATATTTCTTTCATTTCTTTTTTAGAAAGCTTCAGGTTCACCCGCTTTCCATTTACTTCATAATAGCCTCTATCCATTATGGCCATTGTATCGTTAAGCATATTTATATTTTCAAATCTCATCGTCGACACCTCCATCACACTTTGGCAAATATATATCTGTAGCATAAAAATATATATCACTCTCCGTCCAAAGTTCTTTATATATATACATTATAAATTGCCGTGTCGTGTTTTAGGTCTCCCTGCAAGCGACCATATCTTCTACCTCATAATTTGCAATTATATTCTTTAAATATTGAGCATAATCCGCCTTCACACTCTCCGGACCGGTGATCCTCATTCCGGATCCGATACCGGTTACCCATCCGAAGAACTGCGGACTTACAGATAGCAGCACTCTGGCTTTGAAATGATCCTCTCCCTGAGGGATCAACCATACATCGTGTCCAAAGCGATCGATGATAACACCGGCCAGTTCATTCCTGCATTCCAGCGTGACTTCCGCATCTACACCGCCATACATTCCAAAGGTCTTCTTAGCGAATGCAGCCAGATCAAAGTTCCTGAAGGAATTTTCACCCTTACGATCTGTTTCCAGGATCTCAGTATTCTGCATCTTATCTACACGGTAATGCTTGATAATTCCAGCCGCCGCATCATAAGCTACCAGATAATAATTCTCATCATCCCAAGTCAATGCCCATGGGCTGACTACATAGAATGCACTGCCTTTTTTCAGTTTCAGTTCTTTCTTAACCGTCCACTCTGCATAATGGAACTTAATTTCCTTATTCTCGTAGATTGCAGTATGTATGTAGTCCACATTGTAATAAACAGTTTTATTCTCTGTCTTCGGACGGTTTACAATGAAAACCTATTTGGAAAGCATTGCCGCATCCGTCCTGCAGCAGAACTTCTCTAATTTTGCTATCAGTTCTTTGGATTTCTTCTCCGTAATAAACTTAGAGGACTGCACAGCATCTACCAGAAGCTTTCACTCCGGCAATTCAAAATCTCTGGCCCCGATATAATAGCCAGGATTCTTTCCTTTCTTCTGCTGGATATCCAGTCCGAATTTATCAAGGATCTCCATCTCTGTATATATAGTTCTTCGATCCGTACTGATGCCATATTCCTGCTCTAGAATCGTGCATAATTCCGATGCGTTCAGTATGTGCGTATCATCGGTACGTTCCAGAAGAATTTCCATAAGGCGCAGTGTACGAAGCTTCTGATCAAAGGAAGCCATATTGATCAGTCCTCCTTATGCTTTTTCTAATTTATCTTTGTCAAAATAGACCTTATCACCTTCATTGATATCTCGTTCATAGAGCATAGCATCTTCTGCCTTCACTCGCATCTCCTCACCAAAAGAATCAACGAGTGTAACGACAGCCATAACCGGTGCACCTTCTTCCCGTTCTTCACAACCAAAATCCAGGTCTTCCTCAATTCTTTTTACAGTATACATGATTTGTTATCTCCGATATATGTCATTCCATGCAAATTATTTCAATTGATACAGTCCTTACTCTACTGGACATCCTCTCTTCTACGAACAGCAATCATAAACAGTTTTGTCATAAGTGGAATGTAAGTAGCTACAAATACACCAAAGGCACCTGCTACAACTACTTTTTTGTGCTTTGTTGGTATCTGGGTTCCAATCATAATTCCCATAGCACAAAGACAAAACTTTACAAGAGCCAAGTCTTTCCAATCACTTTCTCTTACATACTGATTTCCTAATTCGAACAATCGCTTCATCTACAATTCCTCCAATCCACCATTACTCATTTTGACATGCTTATTTTACCGATGTTTCTACCTCTCCCGGCCAGTCATTGATTCCACCAAACTCAATAATGTTTGTATAACCAAGTGCTGCCAGCTTCTCCGCTGCCTGTTTGCTCCGGTTTCCACTTCTGCAATACACAAGAATCATCTGGTCTTTGTCCGGAAGTTCCGGTATGTCTTTCGTTCCGATGGTTTCGTTTGGCACCAAAATTGCACCTGAAATATGTTTCTCGTCGTATTCTTCCTGTCTACGAACATCCAGGATGATATAGTTCTCTTCTGTTTCCATCAGTTCCATCGCTTCTTCCATGGAAACCTGTCGATACGTAGCCTTCTCCATCGCCACACCTGCTTCCTTTCCTATATCCGTTGCTTTACATCCAGCAAATAACATGCAGGATAACATTGCAACAAGTAAGATCTTTGTTACTTTCATCTGTACTCCTATTCTATATCTAATCCAAAGCGATAAATCTCATTTATACTTACACCATGTTTTCACAGGACAGACCTCACAGTGCGGAGTAGCTGTACAAACTTCACCATATCCGTCTGCGCAAAAACTCCAAATAATATTATCAACGGTTGCCTTAGTTAATCCTGTCTCCTCCGAAAGCCGTTGAATCTGTGAAAGAGCTTCTTCAATCGTTGCTTCTTTCCCCTTTGATTCACCCATACGATTACTTCCTAAAAATCGTCTGATATGGGTATCCGGCTTCGCTCCATCGATTCCAACATTGCGGATATACTCCCATGCAAGAGCCTCGCCAACCTGATGCAATTTATATGGAGAATTGGATTGAGACAGTTTCTTTACAATCACTTCCGGTGCATCAGAAGTAATAAATGCATCCATACTTCCGTATTCTTTTTCCAATTCTTCAAAGATTCTGATGTTATCTGCCAATGCCTTCATTTGCGCTTTGGTGCTAATATTTCCACATTTTAATGAGAATATCTTTTTCGCGAGATTCTCACCGGACACATTTTTTATCTGTTTCGGAGCATACGCAAAAAATATCTGATCAATTTCCGCCAAATGAGGTGTAATACGATTCCATTTTGTCTGGTTCGTTAGCAATGCATACACAAGCCCGCGAATATGCTCCTCCAAAGAATACTTCTTCCCAGCATTTCGAGCTTTTACAAACTTGTCCACTTCACATTCATATTGTAATCCATGCTGACGAAGATAATTTTTTATTTCAAACAAATAGTGTTCCGGTTCAATGAATGAAAATCTTCTCACAATCTGTCCCTTATATTCTACCATTTCGTTCCACATGGATGAAGGTCTTACCCAAAGCCCATGCTCTCCATAAAGAGCACGGTACACTACCATCTCTTCTGTGGTTTCACTATGTTTTGCGATGCCGATTACTTCGTATTCATTTCCTTTGAAATGACGGTAACGACCTGGTTTTATTTCAATCATTTTTCTCCTTTGTAATATATCATTCCAATTTTTTGCTATTCTCTCATCATTCAAAATCATATCGCAGAATCTGGCAGTTTTTCACTCCAAATGCGGCGTATTCTGCATTTGTCATCTCGTAGAAATACGATTGAACGACTCTGGATATACCATTATGTGCTACCAGGATGTAGGTCTTATGATCCGATTCTTCCTTAATCTCATCCAAAAGATTGTAAATCCTCTGGGCTAAGTGTAGCATAGATTCGCCACCTTCATATCTGCAACAAAAATCTTCCTTGGCTTTCTTAAATTCCAACCCATCTCTGGCAGTGGACTCCCACTTCCCAAAGTTTTGTTCAATCAATCGCGGCTCAACCCTGGCAGGAATTCCCGTGATCTCCGCGATATGTCTGGCAGTATCTGCAGCACGTACTAGCGGAGAATACAAAATTTCATCTGCTTGAATTCCTTTTTCCAGAATCCTTTTTCCAGTCTCCATTGCCTGCTGATGACCTATATCTGTCAGGGCAATGTCCGTCGCACCACATATTTTATTTTCTACATTCCACACTGTCTGTCCATGTCGGACAAAATATACACATCCCATGTTCTTCTTCCTCCATTTCTTTTCGCATCCGTATGTGCTCTTCTTTTCCGCAACCGTTAAAGCAGTTGATAATTCCAGATCTCATATCCCTGCCGTCTTGCCGAGTCATAGACCGGCTGCATATTTTTTTGCAGGATATTGTAGAATTCTTCCTTGGTATTCCCAGGTCTGTATAATTCCTGACTGGCCCAGATAGAATGAAGATTATCTCTGTAACAGGCTTCAAAACGTTTATGCAATTCTTCCTTCTCGT
>JALFGN010000064.1 GCA_022777285.1 Blautia sp. | reverse complement strand
CGCATTACAGTAGTATGTAGTGCGCTTTTGTGTTTTCTAATATATTTGGCAGGAGCGCAAAATGATTGTGTGAATGACGAATAGAGAAGGAGGATTCATATTATGAAAAAAAGATTGTTGGCAGTGATGATGTGTGTAGCGATGACGGTGGTTATGGCAGCAGGATGTGGAAGCAAGAAAGAAGCTGAAACTACAGAAACTAATGAGATTACAGAAGAGAATGTAAAGGACTCTATGAAAGGTGTGAAAATTAAAGTTGGTACTTCCGGACTTTTTGGACCGTTCAGCTACTATGATGAAGATGGAAAGACATTAATCGGATATGATTTGGATCTGATTGCCAAGCTTCAGGAAATTCTTGGATTTGAAATAGATGGCGGAGTACAGGCGATGGATTATTCCGCACTTACAACATCTCTTGCAGAAAGCAAGTTGGATATGGGAGCTGCAGCGCTCTGTGCAACAGATGAAAGAAAAGAAGTTATGAATTTCTCAGATATTTACTGTGATGCAGGTCAGGTCGTTATGGTAAATGCTGATGATGACAAAGGAATCACAGGAGTCGATGATCTTGCAGGAAAGACGGTCGCAGTAGAAAAAGGAACTGCATCTCATACTTATGCATCTAAGAATCTTGGCGATGCTATATTAGAAGTACATGATACCATTACAACTGCATATGAATCTCTTGAACAGGGTAAAGTTGATGCGGTGCTTCAGGATGGTCCTGGTGCAGCATTTTATATCAAGACAACCGAAGGAACCAAGTTGAAAGTTGTTGGTGATGAATTTAATCAGGGACAGTCTCCATATTGCGTAGCAATTTCAAAAGAATGCAAATATTATGACAATATTAATGCGGCACTTAAAATTCTTCTCGATGATGGAACAACCGATGAATTATATAACTCAAACTTCCCACACCGATAAGGTGTACTGTACCTTGAAAATTCAATATTTCAGCCAATAAAAAGGGCATAAATAACGCTCTTTTGATATAATGGAATTGTCCAGAAACCACTTTACAAAGGAGGATTTATGCCATGTCCATTATATCACAGAAGAACGAGAATGAGGTAGCTATTTTAGATTGCGTTCAGAGATTTTTCTCTTCTTACAAGGTAGGCAACCTTTTAAAGCAATGCAACGGTACCAAGGAAAAAGGCGTCCCCGCTATCTCGCTCCTCAGATATAAACTCAGTAACGTTTTTACAGGAAGAAGCATGTATATGCAGCAGAGAACCGGATCTTTCAAAGAAGGATTCTCAAAGAACACTTTTTATCGTTTCCTGAATTCTTCAAAAACTAATTGGCTCCGCTTTACTTCTTCTCTAGCATCAGAGATCATTAACGGTGACATCAAAAATCTTACTGATGAAAAGCGTGTCAATGTGTTCATAGTCGATGACACTCTCTTTAATCGCACCAGCTGCAAGAAGACTGAACTGGGTTCCAGAGTCTTTGATCACGTTGGAATGAAATTTCGCAAAGGATTCCGTCTGTTGACGCTTGGATGGAGCGATGGCAATACATTTATGCCTGTTAACAGTTGTCTTATCGCATCCTCCAAAGAATCAAATATCATTGGCCCGACGAAAGATTTCGACAAGAGATCTATTGCCGGTAAGCGTAGAAAACTGGCACAGACGAAGGCACCGGAGGTTATGCTTCACCTTCTTGATACAGCCGTTTCAAACGGTATTTCTGCCGATTATGTGCTGTTTGACTGCTGGTTTGCTAATCCGGCTCAGATTACGGCTATCAAATCCAAAGGGATGGATGTGATTGCAATGATCAAGAAAAGCAGCCGCATTCAATATCAGTATGAAGGACAGAAACTGAACATCAAACAGATTTATGCAAAAAACAAGAAGCGTCGCGGCAGATCCAAATATCTTCTTTCTGTCGATGTCATGGTTGGAAAAGAAAATCCAATTCCGGCAAAAATCGTATGTGTCAGAAACAAGGCGAATCGTAAGGATTGGCTTGCTTTTATCTGCACAAATCCAACTCTGTCAGAAGAAGAAATCATTCGTATTTATGGAAAGCGCTGGCAGATTGAGGTATTTTTCAAGACCTGCAAATCTACACTTAATCTCATTGGCGAATGCCACAGTCTCTCTTACGATGCATTGACAGCACATGTAGCCATTGTATTTGCCAGATATATGCTTTTGGCATTAGAACAACGCAAAAATGAAGACCAACGAACCTTAGGAGAGTTATTCTTCTTCCTGGTAGATGAGATGGCAGACATCACTTTCACACGGTCTCTTTGGATCCTGATGGATGCTTTGATGGCAAGTCTTAAGGAGATTCTGAATCTGAGTGAAGAACAGCTTGCTGTATTTACTGCAGATTTTGTATCCAGACTACCGCAATATCTGCAAAATGCACTTGATTCGCGGGCATCTAAAGCATAAATCGCTATTTTGTTAGCTGAAATATTGAATTTTCAAGGTACGAAGCCTATTTTTGATATGGGAAGTCTTAGTTAATAATAACTTTTTTTATTTCTAATACTCTTTAAAAGCATATGCAAATCCGGTCTCTTTCATTAACTCCAGATACGGTTCCGGTTCAAATGCTTCCAGCGAAAAGACTCCCGGTTTTCGATAAATTCCTTTCGCGTAAAGCTCAATTGCAAGTGCAGCGCCAAATCCGGTCTGTGCCACAACAGCCTGCATAGAAAATCTTTCCATCGCTTCGTTGTTCGAATAGGACTGATACATCATCAATTTTCTTACCTTGCCATCCTTCTTTCCGACGGCAAGCACACCGACTACCATCATGCCGGACATTTCATCTTTAATATTTTTCGGCGCCGGAGCGCATGCCGCAATCACATCTCGCGGTACCACCTCAACGTCACCAACCTTCACCTTTTTCGTCGTATTCAAATGCAGATGATCCAGCACTTTCAGCGCCTGAATCAGTTTCTCATCAAGAGAAATCTTAAACGTACAGCGCTTCAGTCCATATTCAGAGAGATATCTTGGCATAGTTAC
>JALFGN010000112.1 GCA_022777285.1 Blautia sp. | reverse complement strand
TGCTCCTGCAGATACACTCCGGCTGCTTAAATGTGCATACCGCAGTTCATAGCCTTTACTGTCCTTGATCACAACATAATTGCCATAGCTGTCGTTATAAGCAGAAGTTGTAACCGTTCCGGTCAGCCCTGCCATTACTTTTGTCCCTTCCGGTGCTCCGATATCCATACCATTATGAAGCTGATTTGCTCCTGATATTGGATGAATCCTGTATCCATAATAGCTGGTCACACTGGAATACCAGTTAAAATCAACCGGTGTTGCAAACATCTGCAAGTTGCCTTTTGTATCGTTGTAGGCACTGAACAGTTCTTTCTGGAAAAATCCCAACCTGTCCTGACAGATTGACATCAGGTTTCCACTATTTAAGGTGACATTCAGCACATCTACATCTCTTGTCCTGGTCACTTCCACTTCATTGCTTCCATTATCATCTGCCAGATAACATTCCCATGTTTGATGTCCATGTGCAGATGCTGCCGCATGACTGTCATAATAGACATCAAACTGTACACCGTATCTTGCGAAAGCTCCGGTATCTTCTACAGTATATTCGACACCATTCATAACTACCTTTGTTCCCATTGGTACAAACGGATTGGAAGCATCTACCGCTAAGGTATGATTGGCAGTTGGATATGCTCCACTGGCAGTCGGTCCTCCGCTCCAAATACCACAACAAATTGGGCAGTTACAATACCCACTGGTCACAACCTGTCCCAAAGATTCTCCAACTCTTACAGTTGCTGTCTCTGTCACAGTCTCATTGACTGCTTCTGTTTCTAACCGATACTGCAATGCAAAAAGAGCATCCAGTTCTGGCTTTACCTGTTCAAAGGTAAATTCTTCATACTTTGCTGACAGATAACTGATCAGGATAAACGGATCATGCTCAATAGGTCCGATGTTATATCGGTATTCCTCATGTCCCGGTTCTTCAGATTCCATGTTGTTGATCCGCTCCTGCAGATTAGCTTCCAGCTGTGTATAATACAATTCCGCTTCCCGGATTGCCTGATCCGATGACAGATAACTGGTCCCTGTGTAAGTGATTACATTTTGTAAAAACACTGCAGAACATGACGTGACATTCGTTATGATCAGAAACATCAATCCGATCAGAACTGCTACACTGATATACACCTTCCGATTTTCTTTAAAGAAGTTGGTGACCTTACCGCCAATCTTCTTAATATAATCAATCGTACCTTTTGTAGCTGTTCCTACTGTCTGTTCACTTCGCTTCGCTTTGGCATAATCCCATTTGATCTGTTGCTTCTGAATCTGTTTTTTCAGCTTCTTCTGCTCCTGATGGGATGCAGCCTGTGCCTGTTTCTCTTCCTGTCTTTCAAGTCTGCTTCTTTTTCTGGATGCCCACTGTTTCCTGCGTCTGGCACTTCTCTGTTCCAGCCGGTAAACACCTTCGCCGCTTTCTTCTAACTTATGGGCACCTTCTACCGCCGCATTATCGTCTTCATTTTTGCTGATCTCACGGTGCAATGCTACGGAAGTTGCACTTCCTGCTTTCTTGACAACAGAAGTTTTTTCTGTTTTCACAGATTCCCCTTCACCAAACTTCAAACGGGATTTTTTCTTTCCAGGAGTTTCTCCTTCATTTGCCTGATAGACCTGTGCTTTCTTGGAATGCTGCTTTGCTTCCTTTTTCTTTCTTGCTTCTTCATAAGAAAACTTTTTGGCTTTTTCTTTCTGTTTCTGATGGCGGAAATTGACTCCATCCGTATCCATCTGGTTCAATTTCTCCATATCTTTGTCATTTTTCACAGAAGCACCAGTTTCCTCATAAGCAAACTTCAAACGTTGTTTTTGTTTTGGCTTTTTGCTGCCACCTGTCTGATTTCTCCGGCTGTCTCCTCTGTTTTCTGATAGATCAGCACGTTTTTCTTTCAGTCTCCCTGACTGTCCGGCTTCGGATTCTTCTGCAAGTCTGGATTCTTTTCCGACTTCAGCACGGATTCTTTTTCTATTTTGCTGTTTACTACTCTGTCCAAAATCCTCACTTTGCTTCTCTGTCCGTATCAGTTCCGGTGCATCTCTGGATTTTTGCACAGAGGGTCGAATATTTTTCCCACTCCGTTCAGACTGGCGGGGAGACTTATCCACAAGGTTTTCTTCTTTTTCCCCCTGTTTTCTTCCCATCTGCACATCACCGACACGGTTACTGACACGAACAGAAGATTTATCTGTCAGGTTTTCTTCCACCAGACCATCCTTGGTCATCTTCTGGACTTTCTTGTCCCTGACTTTCATTCTCTGTTCTGCCACTGATTACTCCTCCTTCTTCGGATACCCTTTCCCTGCCTGTAATAAACAGAGAAAAGCGATGCCAAAAACAGCACCGCCACTAAAAGTTAATACATAT
>JALFGN010000108.1 GCA_022777285.1 Blautia sp. | reverse complement strand
TACCTTCATCAAGGAAATCCGGCGCTATGCCACTATCGAGGAACTGGATGAAGCGGTGCTGAACCGGCTCATCAGCCGGATTCTGATCGGCGAAGTCAAAAAGGTGGACGGCCAGAAGGTGCAAGAAGTCAGAATTGTTTATAACTTTGTTGGGGAAATCCCGGAAATTGCAGCATAAAGACAGCGAAGCCCTCCCTATGTAGGGGAGGGCTAATTATATACTAAATCACAAAACGGAAATTCCTGACAAATATGGGAAATTGATATAAAATCCAAAAAGAGTTGACAAAGGATATTCCTATATAGTATAATCCTGAATGAAATCAAGCAAGGAGGTTTCTACAATGAACAAAATCAATATCAGCAATGCGCCTGCTTACACTTCTCCCAATTCCATGACTCTGATCTGTACAGAGAAACCGGATGGCAGCACCAATCTTGCGACTCTGGCATTCTGGGCTTTTGCGTCCACCAATCCCGGAAAGATCATGTTCTCCCTGAACAAAGGGGCTTACAGTCTGGAACTGCTGGCTGAGAAAAAAGAAGTTGTTCTCGCCATTCCCGGAGTTGAACTGACCGGCGCTCTGATTGGCTGTGGCACCTGCTCCGGACGTGATACGGATAAGGCTGCTAAGGTTGGTCTGACGATGCAGGAAGTGGAGGGCACAAATATCAAGGCTCCTGTTCCTTGCAAGCTGCTCATTCATGCGACTGTTGCCCAGACGATGGATGCGGACGATCATGTTGTCCACCTCTGCGATGTCAAGGGTGTTTACGGCGATGAAGATGTGAATGCAGTATTTGGCTGGAAAGGTTACGCTGAATTTGCGGCTGCGCAGCAGAAATAAGAAAGGACAAGGCGGCTGTCTGCGGATAGCCGCCTTGCGGTTTGAGGTGGCAATATGAAAACACAAGGCGGATTTTTGATAACCCGGATCAAACAGGTCGGAGGACGTGTTTTTGAACGCATATTGAGCGAAAAAAACATTGATGCTTTTAATGGCTCCCAGGGAAGGATTCTATATATCCTCTGGCAGAAGGATGGCGTTCCCATCAGTGAGCTGTCAAAGGAGACCGGTCTTGCCACGACCACGCTGACCAGTATGCTTGACCGCATGGAGGCGGCAAATCTGATTTATCGGGATCGCGGCGACAAAGACCGTAGAAAGATTCTCATTTTTCTTACAGAAGAAGCCAAAGGTCTGGAACAAGAATATAATGAAGTAACAGAAGAAATCAGCAACATTTACTATAAGGGATTTTCTGAGGAAGAAATCGAGCAGTTGGAGAACTATCTCCACCGCATCCTGAAAAATGTGGAGGGTGTTCTCTGATGAGCGTCTGCATTAAGGACAATATTCAAAACATGAATCTGGTCATCGGCTGTACCGTAGGCTGTTCCTACTGTTATGCCCGAAATAATGTAAAGCGTTACCATATGATTGATGACTTCAGCAAGCCGGAGTTTTTTCCGAATAAGCTGCGGCTGATGGAAAAGAAGCGCCCGCAGAATTTCCTGCTGACTGGCATGAGCGATTTGGCGGGATGGCAGCCGGAGTGGCGGGATAAGGTATTCGCAAAGATTCGGGAAAACCCGCAGCATCAATTCCTGTTTTTGTCAAAGCGCCCCGACCTACTGGATTTTGAGACAGACTTGGAAAACGCATGGTTTGGAGTCACTGTCACAAGAAAATCAGAGTTGTGGCGCATCGACACACTTAAGGCCAATATCCGGGCAAAGCACTATCACGTTACCTTTGAGCCATTGTTTGACGATCCGGGCAAAGTGGATCTCTCCGGTATCAGCTGGATCGTGGTCGGGACGATGACCGGGGCGCAAAGCAAAAAAATACGAACAGTTCCGGCATGGGCGTATTCCCTTGTGAAACAGGCCCATGCTCTCGGCATCCCTGCTTTTATGAAAGAAGATCTTGTTCCCATCGTGGGCGAGGCAAACATGGTACAGGAATTCCCGGAAGCGTTCAATCAAGTATTGGAGATACAGAGAAAATGGCAAAAGTAGAGATGAACGGTATCCTTATTGGAGAAGTCGAGACAAAGAATATCATGACGAAATCCAGCCTGCCGGTGGGCGGTTATTCGGTCAATCCTTATGTGGGCTGCACCCATGCCTGCAAATACTGCTATGCGTCTTTTATGAAGCGGTTTACCGGGCACATGGAGGAATGGGGCACGTTCCTTGATGTGAAGCATTGGCCGAAGATTAAAAACCCAAAGAAATTTGCCGGACAGCGTATTGTGATCGGCTCCGTGACGGACGGCTACAATCCGCAGGAGGAACAGTTCGGCAATACCAGAAAACTGCTGGAACAGCTTCGAGGCAGTGGCGCAGATATTTTAATCTGCACAAAATCCGATCTTGTGGTTCGTGACATTGATCTGCTGAAGGAGCTGGGACAGGTCACGGTATCGTGGTCGATCAATACGCTCGATGAGGATTTCAAAGATGATATGGACAATGCTGTAAGCATCAAACGGCGGCTTGAGGCTATGAAGCAGGTTTACGATGCAGGCATCCGCACCGTCTGTTTTGTTGCGCCGGTTTTTCCGGGCATCACGGATTTTGAGGCGATTTTTGAGCGAGTGAAGGGTCAGTGTGACCTGTTTTGGCTGGAAAACCTGAACCTACGAGGCAGCTTCAAAAAGACGATTATGGATTATATAGCAGAGAAACATTTTGACCTTGTGCCGCTTTATGATGAAATCTATAACAAACACAACCGCAGTTATTTCAAAGCTCTGGAGGAAAAAGCCAAAGAAATGGCAAGGAAATATGACTGCCTCTTTGTTGATAATGAAATGCCCTACGGCAGAGTACCGCAGGGACATCCGGTCATCGTAGATTATTTCTATCATGAGGAAGTCCGGGGAACAAAGAATACAGGAAAGCGGAACAAGTGACACATTCAATAATATGGTTTTAAGAGCATCGCTTCGGCGGTGCTTGTCTTATGGCCTTTTGGCGATGATTTTATGGATACGCTGAAAGGCAAACAAATTATAGTTCGTATCACATATATCCCCTCTTCTTTTAATGGAGAGGGGATATTTTTTGCCCTTTTTTGAATTCATCACTTGACATTGTGGCAAAGAACTAATGAGTCAGGATGAACTTGCCGTCATGGATGGCGGCAAATGTATATTACAGGTTCGTGGTGTCCGTCCCTTCTTTTCTGACAAATTTGATATTACCAAACATCCCCGTTACAAGGAACTCTCAGATTTTGACTCCTCCAATGAATTTCACATTGAAGAATACTTAAAACACAAGTTAGTGCTAAAACCTTCCGAACCATTTGATACTTATACAATACCTGAAACGGTAACCAAGTGTGATTAATATAAGAAGATACTGTGATTTGATCAATCACCCGACTTTTGTCCACCATGGACAAAAGTTCATTTGGATTGCCTTACTTTAAACTTCAAAATACGAGTTTCTTCTTATCCTATTATTTTTTCGTGAACCCCCTTTACAGCGATTTTGAGTGTAAGCATTATCTGCTAACGGCATTTTTCTGCTCATCACAGAAAACTCTGCCACTCTCAATTCCAAACTAAGGAGGTTCTTACCATGTCCGGCTTCATTTAGCCAGCTTCTGCTGGCATATTCTTTTCTTTTCGGGCACTCGCCCAATCAAATTACTGCTTATTTAAAAGCAGTCCTATCTCAACAAAAACATATTTAAAGAAAGCGAGGTACAAATATATGGATTTTTTCAACTCTGCCGTTGATGTTCTGCAGACGCTTGTCATTGCACTGGGTGCTGGCCTGGGTGTATGGGGTGCCGTCAACCTTTTGGAAGGATATGGAAATGACAATCCTGGCGCCAAGTCTCAGGGGATGAAACAGCTGATGGCCGGTGGTGGTGTGGCGCTGATTGGCACGACTCTGATTCCGCTGCTCTCTGGACTGTTTTAAGAATGTGAGGTGGATCAATGTTCGGGATACTCGATACCCTTGAAGAGTGGATCCGTAATTTGCTCATCAGCATAATTACCTCGAACTTGACCAACCTTTTCGACGATGTCAATACCAAGGTTGGCACTATCGCTACGGAAGTAGGGCAGACACCACAAGGTTGGAATTCCGGTATTTTCAACATGGTAAAATCCCTCTCTGACAATGTGATAGTGCCAATTGCTGGTTTAATCATTACCTTTGTTCTCTGCTATGAACTGATCACTGCGATTACAGAGAAAAACAACATGCACGATGTAGATACATTTATCTTTTTCAAGTATGTATTTAAAGCCTTCGTGGCTGTTTATCTTCTCTCTCACACTTTCGATATCACAATGGCAGTATTCGATGTGGCACAGACAGTAGTAAATCATGCAGGAGGATTGATTACCGACAATACAAGTATTGATATCACCACTACCATTGCCTCCATGCAAACAGAAATGGAGAGCATGGAATTAGGTGGTCTGGTTCAATTAACACTGGAAACATCCATTATCAGTCTGACACTCAAAATCATGTCCATCCTGATCACCGTAATTCTCTACGGAAGGATGATTGAAATATATTTGACCGTTTCCGTTGCACCGATCCCGTTTGCAACCATGACAAACAGGGAATGGGGAACCATCGGAACAAACTATTTCAAATCGCTCCTGGCACTTGGCTTCCAGGGATTCTTTATGATGGTCTGCGTGGCGATCTACGCCGTCCTGGTCAATGCCATGACCATTTCATCTGATATCCACATGGCATTGTTCAGCATTGCAGCATACACCGTCATCCTCTGTCTTTCCCTTTTAAAGACCAGCAGCCTTGCCCGCTCCATTTTTGGAGCACATTAAAAAGTGCGATTTGTTACAAACATAATACCTGCAAAAATCGAGGAGGTGATATCCAATGGCATATGTAAGTGTTCCAAAAGATTTGAGTAAAGTCAAATCCAAAGTTGCATTCAACCTGACCCAGCGACAGCTTATCTGCTTCGGAGCCGCTGCCGCAGTCGGGATTCCATTTTATATCTTAACCAAAGATACCCTTGGTACTTCGACCTCCGGTATCTTCATGGTTCTCATCATGCTTCCATTTTTCTTCCTTGCTATGTATGAAAAAGATGGCTTGCCTTTTGAGAAGATACTGGGGAATTTCATCCGTTTTTTACTCCATGAACAGGTGAGAACTTATCAGGTGGAAAACTTATACCGCCAGCTGGAAGAACTGGAAAGCACAGAAAAAACGGTTTCTTCCCAGTCTTCCTCAAAATCAAAAAAAGGAGGCATACACCGTTGAAACAGAAAAAAGCTGCGAAGCCGGCTAACACAAAAAAGAATAACCGTTTCTTCTCCCGGATGTTTCCCCGTGGACACAACCAGAAGAAAAAGAAAAGAGAAATCCCTTCGACACAAAAAAGTCTTCCTTACAAAGCCATGTACCGGGATGGCATTTGTCATGGGAAAGATGGTCGATATTCCAAAACGGTCCGCTTTTTTGACATCAACTATCAGTTGGCACAGAACGAAGATAAAGCAAGCATTTTTGAAAGCTGGTGCGACTTTCTCAACTATTTTGACTCATCCATTCATTTTCAGCTGTCCTTTATCAATCAGCATATCAACTTCACCGAATACCGGCAGATGATCGATATTCCGTCCTGCGGAGACGATTTCGATACAATTCGACAGGAATATACCCAGATGCTGCAGAACCAGCTGGCAAAAGGGAACAATGGGATGCAGAAAGTCAAGTACATCAGTTTTTCCATTGAATCTTCCAGTTATGAAGAAGCCAAATTGCGACTGGAACGAATTGAATCGGACATTCTCTCTAATTTCAAAATACTGGGAGTCCGGGCCGAATGTGTTGACGGCTACCACCGTTTGAAAATTATGCATGACACATTAAACTCTGATTCCCGTGAACCTTTCCTGTTCAGTTATGACCGCCTTCTGGAAAGCGGGCTGACCACCAAAGACTTCATCGCTCCAACATCTCTTGATTTCAGGAACGGACGGTATTTCCGTATGGGAGGCAGCATCGGAGCTGTTTCCTATCTGCAGATTCTGGCTCCTGAGCTGACAGACAAGCTGTTGGCACAATTCCTTGATATAGACAGCGACCTGGTCCTGACACTGCATATCCACTCTCTTGATCAGACAAAAGCGATCAAAAACGTCAAATCCAAAATCACTGACCTTGACCGGATGAAGATGGATGAACAGAAAAAAGCGGTCCGCTCAGGATATGACATGGATATTCTTCCTTCTGACCTGCAGACATTTGGTACAGAAGCAAAAAAACTGCTGGAGGATCTCCAAAGCCGGAACGAGCGTATGTTCCTTGTAACCATCATCCTCATGATGACCGCACCCACCCGCAAACAGTTAGAAAGCAACCTGTTTCGAGCCTCTTCCATTGCACAACAGGCAAACTGTAATCTGCGCCGACTGGATTACCGGCAGGAAGCCGGACTGATGAGCAGTCTTCCGCTTGCATCCAATCTGATCCCCATTGAACGCGGATTAACAACCAGTTCCACCGGCATTTTTATTCCATTTACTACTCAGGAACTTTTCCAGCATGGCGAATCCCTCTATTACGGATTAAATGCCCTTTCCAACAACATGATTATGGTAGACCGAAGACTTCTGAAGAATCCAAACGGCCTGATTTTAGGCACACCTGGAAGTGGTAAAAGTTTTTCGGCCAAACGTGAAATCACCAATGTCTTTCTCGTCTGCCCCAATGATTCTATCATGATCTGTGATCCTGAAGCAGAGTATGCTGCATTAGTCCATGCTCTCCATGGGCAGGTCGTTAAAATTGCTGCCAACAGTACAGACTACATCAACCCTTTGGACATTAACATGAACTACTCCGAAGATGATTCCCCTTTGCATTTAAAATCAGAATTCATTCTGTCCCTGTTTGAACTGATTATGGGGAAAAACGGAATTGAAGGAGAAGAACGTTCCATCATCGACCAGGCAATCCGAGCCGTTTATCAGCCATATCTGGAAGATCCCCGACAGGAAAATATGCCGATTCTGGAAGATTTATATGATTATCTTATTGCCTATGACCATCCCAAAGCCAAGAGGATCGCTACCACTCTGGATATCTACGTGCATGGCTCCCTAAACGTATTCAACCACCAGACAAACATCGATCTGGATAACCGTCTGGTATGTTTCGACATTAAAGATCTGGGAAAACAGCTGAAAAAGCTGGGAATGCTCATTATCCAGGATCAGGTGTGGGGGCGGGTCACGGAAAACCGGTATTCCCATAAACATACCTGGTTCTACTGTGATGAATTTCATCTGCTTCTCAAAGAAGAACAGACCGCAACTTACTCTGTAGAAATATGGAAACGTTTTAGGAAATGGGGCGGAATTCCAACCGGGATTACTCAAAATGTAAAAGATTTGCTCTCTTCCCGCGAGATAGAGAACATATTTGAGAACAGTGACTTTATATACATGCTCAACCAGGCCAGCGGGGACCGGCAGATTCTCGCCAAAGCACTTAACATTTCCACTCATCAGCTCTCTTATGTGACCAACAGTTCTGAAGGAGAAGGACTTTTATTCTATGGAAACGTGATCATCCCGTTCCGCGACCATTTTCCGCATAACAACCTGTATCGCATTATGAGTACCAAATTAACCGAAAATGTCTGATCTGTATCTGTACATCATGAAGGAGGATCCATCCATGAACCATTCTGAGTTTGAAACTGAAAAAATGCACTGTCTGGAGCTGCTGCGGCTTCTGGATGCGTGTAATCCACATTTGATTGCCCTTGGCTATCCACCTTTCGACTCTTCTTACGAAGAATCTGAACCGGATGAAACAAACTGCGGAGACTGTGATTCCTGCAGCGACTGTCCAAGCTGTGGCAACTGTGCAGCTTGCGGCACCTGCAGAGAAGCAGATGACCATCCTTGCCCGGTTTTTAAAATGCCTGAAGCACTCTCAACGGAAGATTATGTTGTAATGACTGCAGAGGATTTTAAGCTGTTGATGAATGACTGCCATTCACTCTATAAAACAGTTCTCTTCCTCTACGACCAGCACCGCACAAAAGAATACCTCTCAAATTCTTTGACTCACTTCGCTGTAAAACTGAAAACTTCCGCTGAAGAATCTGAAAAAATCAATCAGGTCATCCAGTCTGCCAGAGAATCCATGAACCATTGGGACAACATGGAACTGACTCCCATTTCCCAGATATAAAATACGGCAGGGATTCCAGAACTTCTCCGGGATTCCTGCAAAATTCCAACGATAGGAGGTGAAAAAAGCAATGAGTCGAAAACGCCATCGGTCGAAAAACAAATATATACAGAAAATGACCCATGACGGACTGGTACAAAAAATTACTGCCGATTCTGACAAAAGCGCAGGACCTTTTCAAGCTGCAGATCCATCTCATTCAGACACTCCATTTAATAATGTAGGAACTCCCTCGAAAAATGATTCAGCTGAAAAATCTGTAGTTTTTACCCCAAAGTGCAACCAAGTCAATCCACTGCATCGACAGTCCCAGAAGTCTGCAGGTGTGAAAGAACAATCTGGAAAATTCCGAATGGTCAAAAATCCCCCGGAAAACCACTCAGCCGTTATCAGTCAACAAACGAAAACGGTGAAAACATCCCACAGCGCAACTTCAAATGCCGATACAAAGCCAAAAGATAACGGGATTATAATGGAACACCGAGTTGAGAAACCGGAAAATTCCATTACAGAGCGTGAACAGGATTTTACCCACCGTACCCCAAAAGAAGCACCTGTAAAACGAAATGCTGCTCAGGAAACTGCCAAAAAAAATCGTCAGCAGAGACTCTTTCGTGAAAAGGAGCCGGATGGACCGAACTTGTCGACCCGAAAGCAAAAAGAGGAAATAGAATTCTCGGCTGCTTCCGACGGTAAATCTGTAAATTCAAAAAAGTCCGGCAGCAACACGAAAAATCAGGAAACAAAGACATCCAATGCAAAGCAGCCAAACAGCAAAAAACGTTCCAATCAGGCACGGAGTCCGTCAAAGGAAAAATTAAATGCAAACCACGGGACCGCCTCCGACAAAGCTGTTGATTGTTCCGAAACATCTACTGCAGAAAAACAGAAAAAACCCAAAAAAACAGCTGGAAAAACACGGACTGAAAAGAAGTCCAAATCCCGTCTGCAATTTACTCCAGAAGAAGAAACCGGGAACCCCACGATGGCAGGTATGGTCAAATCCAGCACCCAAAAGATGACCGGACTTGCTGCCGGTGTCACTGCTGTGGCGATCCATGGCAAACTTCATGAATCGGAACAGGATAATTCTGCTGTAGAAGCAGCCCACAAGACTGAAATCTTGGCAGAACAAGGCATCCGGAAAACGAAAAATCTTCGAAAATCCAGCCGTCTCAGGGAGCAGAAAGTAAAACAGAAAAAAGAGTCTCATCTGCACCAGTCTCCGTATGAAACACAAAGAACATTTCATACGGGAGAACCATCCCCGGAACAGCATAATCCTGCAGGGAATAAGATGCTTAACCGTTTTTTCCAAAAACAACAGAATAAGCATAGAGCAGCCCAGGCTGCAAAAGCATCCAAAGAAGGAGCTAAAGCTACTGAAAAGACGGCTGAAAATACCGCTTCTACTGCAGAGCGTACCGCCGCTGCTGTGAAAGAATTTTTTGTCACACATAAAGAAGGCGGACTGATTCTGACTGCCCTGATTCTGCTGATTGTTTTCCTCATAACCCAATTACAGTCCTGTTCTGTCATCGCATCCCAGACACTTGGCACCATTACCGCTTCGTCATGGCCTGCCGAAGATTCGGAAATTACCCAGGCTGATATGTATTACACCCAGCTGGAGGCTGACCTCCAGCATAAGATTGATACAGTCAAAAGCCGGCACAGCGGCTGTGACGAGTACAACTATAACCTGGGCGAAATCGGGCATGACCCTGTTATT
>JALFGN010000095.1 GCA_022777285.1 Blautia sp. | reverse complement strand
AAATCTGGGAAGACATGAGATTGCCCGTGTTTTAATGGATAAGGGATATGCATGCAGTATGGATGAGGCATTTGACCGATGGATCGGAAATTTCAGTCCTTATTACATTCCTGCTACCCACTATATTCATTATGCCTCTTTGGAAAAAGTGGTGAAACAGATTAAAAAATCAGGTGGAATTCCAATCCTGGCGCATCCATTTGGATATCGTATGGAAGAAGCAGAGATTGAACAACTGATTGCTGATTTTAAAGAGATTGCAGGCTCTGTGGCAGGGATGGAAGTTTATTATGAACGGTACCTGCCAAATGAAGAAAAAATGGAGTTCTTAAAAAAGATGCAGAAAAAATATGAGCTGCTTCCATCGGCAGCATCGGACCGTCACAGAGTGGATCAGCCATTTGCTTCAGCGGGAGATGTGAAACTGTTTGAGGATATGATGGAGAAAATTGAAAAAAATTATCCTTTAAATTATGAAAATGAAGTGGAGGGGAAGAAATGCAGGAATTGCGCTGCTGTAACCAGTATACATGCACGATTTTGTCCTCAATGCGGTAATCCTTTCCTATATCCTGAAATCAATGAAGAAAATTTTTCAAAAATAAATGTAGTTTATGCATCACCAGATATAATAAAGAAAAACAGAGGCAGGAAGAAGAATGGATTTTTCGGAATTAAGAGAAAGAAAGACAAATAATATGAAAAAGAAAAACAGATTTCAATTGCGTTCTTGTGTATGGGAAATTACCTTATCCTGCTGTTTTTCATGTAAATACTGTGGTTCAAAAGGTGGCATTGCCAGAAATAATGAATTAACTACAGAAGAATGCCTCCGAGTTATTGAACAATTAGCAGAACTTGGATGTGAACGTGTTTCTCTTATTGGTGGAGAGGTATTTATGCGTTCCGATTGGGAGACCTTGGTTTTAGAACTGAAAAAAAGAAAAATTCGAACATCTATCATTACAAATGGATATATGATTTCTGAAAAGATTTTAAGTACATTAAAAACAGCACAAATAGAATCCATTGCGGTATCTTTAGACGGACCGGAAAAAAATCATGATAAATATCGGCAGACAGGAAGTTATCGAAGAGGGATTTCTGCAATTGAATGTCTGACGAAAAATCATATTCCTGTTTCTGTAATTACTACTATTCATAAGGATAACGTACCTTATTTGGAAGAATTTTATCAGTTGTTAACAAACAAATCTATTTGCGCATGGCAGTTACAGGCATGTTCTCCGATGGGAAATGCAACAAAGAATGGAATAGAATACGCTTTTGATTTTAATGAGGTAATTGATTTTGTCGAATTGCATATGTGGGAAGCTCCCTTTTCTATGGGGATTGCAGATAATATTGGTTACTTTACAGAAAGAGAAGGATATTTAAGAGGTAATTTAAGCGGCAGAGCCTGTTTTGCAGGATGTCGTGCAGGACTTAGTTCAATCGGCATTGATAGCGCAGGAAATGTCAGAGGATGCGAATCCATGTATGATGATTGTTTTATAGAAGGAAATCTGAGGGAAAAGACCTTGCAGGAAATATGGGAATCCCCTGATGCATTTGCATATAATCGGAAATTTAAGCCGGATTTTTTGAGCGGAGAATGTAAAACCTGCGAATATGGAAAGAAATGTGCCGGAGGATGCCGGTCCTATAACTATTTTACACATGAAAAACTGTATGAGGCACTGTATTGTGCCCGAATACAATCTTAACAAATCTAATCACAATATATTTCATATCAATCTTTTCGATAAATTCCCATTTGGTTTTTGATGTAGGAGTGGCCCGACTTGGCGGACCACTCTGAGAATAAAGAAATGCGTTTGCTGAACACGATGAAAAAATCGTAGAGTATCCCACTCTAAGTTTTCAAGGGGAAAAGAATAGATGTTTCAATATTAAAGAACTGTATCGACGTTTTTTCTGACGGTAAATAAATCCGAAAGCTGCTGCATATTTTCCTGCTTTAATTCCATGGTAGGATGTACATAACGATTCATAGTAATACTGACGTTGGCATGTCCAAGTATTTCACTTAAACTTTTCACATCAAATCCCACCTCCACGCAACGGGTTGCAAACGTATGGCGAAAATGTAGTGCTCTACATTTCCGTCATTGAACAAAATCGCTGCGCGATGGCCTGCCAAGGCTGTGGCGCAGTTTTTACTTTGAAATATAAAAAGCAGTGGTAGCCAAGTCCTAAAAGTAGTATTGTTAAATCACCACAAAATAACAATCAAACAGGATCGACACCACCACTGCCATGAACAGATTAACATATATTATCATTTTAGACAAGTGTTTTTACGATGCCCATGCGCCTCCAAATATAAGGATAAGGACTTCTTAACGGAAAATTCTTTTACTATATTGGAGGACATTTCGATGAATGAAAAATACCTTTTTAAATTACTGCAGGATATGCAGTTAAAAAATTTTACATCAAATACATGTGAAGACTATTATCGTTTTGTGAAAAGATTTCTTGATTTCACTAATAAGGATGCCATGTCCATTACCTACGCTGATATTCGGAAATTTATATTCTACATGAAAGATCATGAGAACAAAAAAGCTTCCACAATTAATGTCTATACTGCAGCGATCCGTTTCTTCTTTGAATACACTCTTGGATATGTGTGGGATTCCAAAAAAATACCAAAAATGAAACGCGACAGGCAGCTCCCTATAATCCTTACCCGGGAACAGGTAAACCTACTTATTGATTCTATGGATAACTATAAGCACAAGGCCATCACTGCAACGATGTATTCCTCCGGTCTTCGGGTCAGTGAAGTCTGCCATCTGCGCTATGAAGATATCCGCAGGAAACAGATGATGATACATGTTCCATTGTCAAAGAACCGACAGGACCGCTATACCATATTAAGTGACAGGAACCTGGAAATCCTTACAGAATACTGGTACCGTTATAACCGCCCGATGGGATGGCTGTTTCCAAGCACAGTAATGTAGTAATAATAGACGGTATCGGAATCAGACGAACCGAACAGGAGCTCTTAGGCGTTGATATAATGATTCTGGTTTTTCTCACCGGGTCTTCCGGGGTTTGCAGTCTCTGCATAGTAGAATGCACATATATAGTATTTTCCTGAAAAGAAATATCTTCCCACCGGAGTGCACAGATTTCTCCAATTCGTAATCCGGTAAACAGACAGATTAAGATTCCAAGGCTCTTATTCGACGGATGCGTCAATAAATATTCACAGAGTTGATTTTGCTCCGAACGACTCAAAACTGTCATTTTCGGTTCTTTTTGCTTGACCGATATCTCTTTAATACTTCCCGGAAACGAATATCCTCTTTTTCCAGAATACTTCACAATACTTTTGATCAAAGCAAGGATGTCACCAACGGTTTTACTTGACAATCCTTTTTTATGTTTTCCTCCTGAAACAAGCAGCTTATTACAGAAACTTTCCAGACTTTCCGGCGTAATGGACTCTGGTTTAGAGTCTTTGTATACAGGAAGTATATAAGAAGAAAGCAGATTATAATATTTGATATATGTGGATTCTTTGATCTGGGGTCGCATGAGATTGAGCCAGTCCTCAGCAAGAACAGAAAATAGAATGGCAGAGGTTGGACTCTTCCCGGAAACGGACGCAACCGGTAAAGCGATGGATGCAGCGCCCATAGATACCTTTTGCTTTACTTCCCGGTATGTTTTTGCATAAACAGAGGCATAAACTGCTTTTCCACAGGAAGTCCGGCTTTTGATATAACGGCCCTCCCATCTTCCGTCTTTTCTTTTATAAATGTTTTCACCCTTTCTTGGCATAATACTCCACCTCCTTTCTGACTCTAATTTTGACGGGAAATAAATAAATATCCATTATCCAAAAGGAAATCTCTATGATTTTTTTATAAAAAATTTGTTTTTTCTTTTGTTATATTGACAAATATTATAGAATTATATAAAATTAAAATAAATTTTATATAAAGTAATGTTTTCTTAGTTGGTCGTAGAGTGGGATACTCTACGATAATCGATTGAGCGGAGTTATTTTGAATTATTTTATCCCAAATATATAATTTTATGCATGGACATAAAGACAGATTTATAATGAACAAATGAATTTATGGGGAAAGGCATGAAGACAGAAGAGTGTAACAATATCAGTTATAAAGAATGGAATGTAGTCAGAAAAATTGGGTTCGGCAGTTTTGGGGCTGTTTATGAAATCCAACGGGAAGATTTTGGCTATTTATACAAGGCTGCTCTGAAAGTAATCAATATTCCTCAAACGGAACAGGATTTATCGAGTATTAAGAATAATCTTGGAAAAAGTGAAGAAAGTCTGGAAGTCTATTATGAGAGTGTAGCGTCTGAAATCGTCAAAGAATTTGAGTTGATGTATAAACTTCGGGGTACGACCAATATTGTCAGTTATGAAGATCATGAAGTGCGAAAGCATAAAGATGGAATCGGATGGGAGATTCTGATTCGTATGGAACTTCTGACTTCTCTTGATAATTATATGTATGAACATCCAATGAGAAGAGAGGATATTATACGGCTGGGTATTGATATTTGTAAAGCATTGGAGCGTTGCCGTATGTTTGATATCATCCACAGAGACATTAAGCCTGGAAATATTTTTGTGTCTGAACAGAAGGATTTCAAACTGGGTGATTTTGGAATTGCGCGTACCATTGAAGCACACAATGAGATACTGGAACTCTCCCAGAAGGGGACCATTAATTATATGGCTCCTGAGGTATACAAAGGAAATAATTATAGCTTTAATGTAGATTTATATTCTCTTGGAATGGTGTTGTATCGGTTATTGAATAACAATGTATTGCCTTTTGTTCCGCAGCCTCCTCACAAACCTACTTATAAAGACATCGCAGCGGCTAATCAGATGCGTTTCAGCGGAAAGATTCTGGAACCTCCGTGCCGAGATCATACGCAGTTATCCGATGTTATTCTGAAAGCATGTGCGTATTCTCCGAAAGAACGCTATCAAAGTGCAAAAGAGATGCGTCAGCATCTGGAGATGGTTCTGCGTGGTGAAACGATACAGGAATTTGCAGGTACGACAGTGTTGCTTCCGCCGAAAACACTGCCGAAAAGAAATCTGCTGTCAATAAGAGGACTAGGCAAATATATTACAGTAATATTGGTAGTGATATTGCTGGCAGTGAGTGCCATTGTATTAGGAAAGCGCATTGTCGAAAAAAAAGAATTATCTGCTGATCATCAAGTGGTTCAGGAAACAGGGGAAGGAGAAAGCGAAAATGGAGGCGTCACAGAAAATCAAACAGGAGGGGAAGACGCCGGAGAAGGAGAAAAGGAGAAAATAAAGGAAAATTCTCATGATGAATTGTTGAATCTGATAGAAGCGCATGAATTTGTTGATTCTTATAAAATGATACAAGATGCAGTCAATGCAAAGGAGAATCTGGATGAAGAAATAAAATTGTTTGTTCAGGCTTGCAGGACAGAATTGGAGTATAAACGAATTGGAGCTGTTATGAAGCTGTTGACCAATCAGGTGCGTAAAAACGAAGCGTTTTACAGAGAGACCATTCAATGGTTTTATGACAGGAATAAAGAAGATTTAGCTTTTGAAATCATAGAAGATATCAGAAAGAAGGGAGAAGAAGGAGAAGAACTGGCAAATAAATTGAGTCAGGAACATGAACAATCAAAAAAAGAAGGAGAGTGAAATCAATGAAAAGAATAGCAAAAGGGATGCTTATATTGGTTATGATTCTGTCACTAACAGCCTGCGGAACAGAGAAACAGCCTGCAGAAGAAAAAGAAACAGAGACAGAAACAAACGCAGTTACAGAAACACCGGAAACACCGGTTGAACCAATAGAAAAGGAAGAAACTGCAGACAGTCAGATTGAAACAGCAGTGGGAGAATTTCAGTATGCATGTCAGACATCAGATGTAGATGCCATGCTGGAATGTTTGGATCCGGGCTTTGCTCAGTCATTAAAATCCGGACGTTTGTTGCTGAACTGGATGTCTACAGAAGACAATGCAGATGAAGTGATTATGAAGACAATACTGATTTCTGTATTGAATGTTGCGGATATTGCAGTTGATTGGACAACAATAAATATTGAAATCAAAGAAATTAAAGCAGAAGAAGAAGTTGCAACGGTTGAGTCAACAATGACTATGGAAAGTAGTACAGATGATACTTATAAGGATGAAATGATTATCCGTATGTCAAAAAATGATGATAAATGGTATATCACTGGCATTACAACATAAATAGCAGGAAAACAGGAGAAAAAGAAAAATGAAGAAAGTAATACGTTTTGGCTTATGTCTGGCACTGATTGGATCCATGTTATCGGCAAACCTGGCATTTGGTGCAACACAGGAGAAGGTTCCGGATAAAAAAGTCGATGAGATTCTGGTCCAGGCAGATGCATCCGGAAATGTAAAAGAAAAAACAGGAACGATTACGATTACAGGTTCAAACAGCAAAGCCGCAATAAAAGATATCACAAATCTGACAAATATTAAAAATATCAGTGGGGATGAAAAATTTACCCAAAATGAGGATGGAACCATCACATGGGAAAATTCCGGAAATGAAATTCGTTATACAGGCGAGTTAACCGAAGAATTACCGTTTTCTATGAAAGTAACGTATTATCTGGACGAGCAGGAAATTGCGCCCGCAGATCTGGCGGGAAAATCCGGACGTGTAAAGGTAGTATATGCTTTTGAAAATCTTAAGATGGTAGATGTTGATTTAGAGGGTGAAAAGAGCAAGACCTATGTACCGTTTTTAGCAGTGACTACAATCGCATTGCCTATGGAAGGATTTGATAATGTAGAATCTCTGGGAGGCGGTCTTGGTGTGACAGAATTTGGAGATCAGCATTTCCTTATGGGTGTTGCGACCCCGGGAGTCAAGGAAGCTTTAAATCTTGAAATCATGGGATTGGATAAATATGTAGAATTTCCGGAAAGCTTTGGCTTTACTGCAGATGTAACAAATTTTGAAATGCCTGCAACCGTTACATGCGTGACTCCACATGCTATGGATAAGCTGAATTTTTCTCAGCTGGATACACCGGAATCCGTCAGCAACAAAGTAGAAGAGTTGGTTGCCGCAACAGAGAAGCTGGTAGATGGTTCCGACCAACTGGCATCTGGCACTACAGAACTGGCAAACGGGATGAATCAGTTTATGAAGGAATTTAAGAGTGGGTTACAGGCGATTTCCGACGGTTCTGCCCAGCTGAATACGGATCTGTATAATCTGGAAGATAAAAAGAATGAACTTCAGAGCAAATCCGGTGAATTGATCAATTACCTGGATGATTTATTAGCGAAGCTGAATGCATTCACATTGCCAAATGCAAATGATATTTTCACACCGGAGCTTTTGAGTGCAGAACAGAAATTGCAGGAAGATGTGAAACTGCTGATAAAAATACTGGAAACTATGAAGAGCCAGCTGGAAGAAGTTATGGCATTTGCTGACGAAGCACAGGCCTATATTGATAAGATGACAGAGATCGGAAATGCCGTATATGCAGAGTTGTCTTCGATTGATCTGGATAAGATGGTTGCAGAAGCACAGGAAATTGCAAAAAAGCAGGTTTGCGATGCTTTAAAGGAAGAATTTTCCTCTCTGGGTATACCGGATGAGCAGCTGTATTCTTTAGTTGACAAGATTATGGCAAATGTCGATATCAGTTCTGTAACCAATGAGGCAAAAGGACATATTGCGAATGTAGAAGCAATTTTAAATGATATTCCGAGTATTGAAATCCCGGAATTTAAAGTGGATGTGGATGAAGTTATTCATGTTCTGGAAGATATGGAGCAACAGTTTAAAGTTCTGGAAAATGCAATTGGAAAACAGGGTGAGATCGTATCATTGCTGGATTCTGCAAATGGATTCCTGAATTCTGTGAAAAGTAACTCCAGTGTAATCAAAAAGAAAAGCAATGAATTAATCTCCGGTCTGGATTTTGCAGATGGTGTAATTAAGAATGCACATTCTTATATGAATTCTCTGAATAGTGCGGTGGCAAAAGCCAATGAGGGAACCGAACAGCTTGCAGGAGGCGCACAGGCAGTTGACAGTGGAGCAAAACAGCTTGCTGACGGAACCGAACAGTATTACAAAGAAGGAATCCTGACAGCGGCAGATTATGCAAAACAGGCGACATTACAGGCATTTTTGAACAGGTGTAAATCATTCATTCTGGCAGCAAGAGAATATACTAACATCAGCGGTATTGATAAAGAGACAAAAGGAAGTATTCGGTTTACTGTATCTACCGAAGCGATTCGTATTTCAAAATAAATCTTGATGCAAATACAGCCCGGTAATGTGAAAATTACCGGGCTATGTTATATGAGGGAGATATCTGTATGAAAATCAGAGTAGTAGTATGTTTGAAAAATGATAAACATATACAGAGAATTATGGAATACTATGAAAATCATTATGAAAAACTGGAACATTTTGATTTACATATGTTTTCTGAATATGACTTGACAAAAGAATATATTCAGACACATAATCTGGATATTTTCCTTTTGGATATAAAAGCAAAATGTGAAGAACCAGTGAAAGGAAAATTTCTTTTCGCATATCTGTCAGAAGAAAAATCGCTGGATATGTACGAAGGAGAAAAAGCAATTTGCAAATATCAAAAAGCAGAAACATTGTTTCAGGAACTTTTCAGTTCCTTTGCAGAATCACTGGAAAACAAACAATATAAATTCTCATCAGACAGTGCGAAAATCTATTTGTTTCAAAATGCAGGCGGAGGAAGTGGCTGTACGACTGTGGCAATGGCCTGTGCCTTTGCCTTTGCCGAACAGAAAAAGAAAGTTCTGTATCTGAATCTGGAACAGACAGCAACATTAGATGAGGTTTTCACTTCTGAAGGAAACAGTGATTTCGGAGATGTTATCTATGCGGTAAAAAGTGATTCAGACAATCAGGTAGTGAAGATACTTTCCTGTATCACGCAAGATAAAAGCGGTGTGTTTTTTATCAAACCATGCAGAAATATTTTAGACAGGGAAGAGATTACAGAAGAGGATATGAGCCTGCTGATTTCTATTTTGCGCGATTCCTGTGATTTTGAAGCGATTATAATCGACAAAGAGTTCAGTTTACATAGGCAGAACCTGGAAATTATGGAATTGGCTGATTCCATTACATTTGTTCTGGAAGCAAAAGAAACCTGTCAGAAAAAATTTAATCAAATTGCAGATGCCTTGTTGATTCTTGAAGAACAGACAGATATAAATTTTACAGATAAAACTGCTGTGATTTTTAATAAATATAATGAAAGCCAGAATATTATCCTTAATCCCGGATGGAAAATCAAGGGAGGATTTCCGGAATACGAACACATCGGTAAACGACAGATTGTACAGTATATTTCAAAAATGAAAGCAATGAAGAGCTTGTAAATAGGAAAGAGAGAAGCTGAAAAGATGCAAGGGGAAGAATTGCAGAAGATGATTCAGGAAATCAGACAATATGTCCTGGATCATATTGGTTTGATGAATATCAGCGATGAAGAACTGAAAGATAAAATCAAAGATATTGTAGATGAGAAACTGGGAAATCGCTATGTTCCTATTAAACAGAAATTATTAATCAATCAACAGGTATTCAGTTCAATTCGTGGGCTTGGTCTGCTAGATACAATCATGCGGGATGATAATGTCACAGAAATCATGATCAATGGTCCGGATCATATTTTTATAGAAAAGAATGGAAAATTGAAGAAATTGGATCAACACTTTGAAAGTGAGCGAAGACTGGAAGATATCATCCAGAAAATTGTAGGTATGGCAGGAAGAGAAGTAAATCAGGCAAATCCTATCGTAGATACCAGACTTCCGAATGGATCCCGTGTGAATGTGGTATTGCCTCCCATTGCTTTACAGGGAGCAATTGTAACAATCCGAAAATTTTCCAAAACTCCCATGACAATGGAACAGTTGATTCGTTATGGATCGATTACTCCGGAAATTGCAGAAGTCTTAAAGCTGTTCGTGAAAGCAAAGTATAACATATTTATCAGTGGAGGTACCGGATCGGGAAAAACAACGTTTTTGAATGCTTTGAGTAATTACATACCAAAGGATGAGCGAATCATTACAATAGAGGATTCTGCGGAACTGCAGATTACAGGAATAGAAAATCTGGTTAGCCTGGAGACAAGAAATGCCAATGCATCCGGAAGCGGTGAGATTACAATCAGAGATTTGATTAAGTCTGCACTGCGTATGCGCCCAGAACGGATCGTAGTAGGGGAAGTTCGTGGTGGGGAAGCCTTGGATATGCTGCAGGCTATGAATACCGGTCATGATGGATCTCTGAGCACCGGTCATGCAAACTCTACAAGAGATATGTTGAGCAGATTGGAAACGATGGTATTGCAGGGAGCGGAAGGATTGCCTTTGGAAGCAATCCGGCAGCAGATCGCTTCGGCTGTCGATATTATCATACATTTGTCCAGAATGCGTGATAAGACAAGAAAAACTATGGAAATCACCGAGATTGTCGGATATGAAAACGGAAAGATTCAGTTGAATCCTTTGTATGTATTTGTAGAGGATGAAAAAAGTACGTTACATAAAGTATCCGGTTCACTCAGAAGAACGGATCGTCCATTGATCAATGATACGAAATTAAAAATATCAGGGAATTATAAAATCATTTAGGTGAAAAGCTGAATATGAGTAAAAAAAAGAAGGAAATCAAGGAAGAAAAAAAGAAAAAGAACAGAAAAAAAACGGAATATATTCCTTTGAGGGGAATACTTGGAAATGCAACGGATTATAATATTTATCCGATGAATTTAAAAGAAAGAGCCATCGGATTTTTTATGGGATTCGCGGGAGGATTTGTGGTTATTTATGTTTTCTTTCGGGTGTATGTGATGTCCATAGCCGGTGGAATTTTGATGGGATATCTGTTCCAGAAACCTTTTCAGAATATCTTGATAAAACGACGAAAAAGAACGCTTTTATTACAGTTTAAAGATATGCTGGAAGCATTATCTGCCTCTTATTCAGCAGGTATGAATACACAGACAGCTTTTGCTGATGCAGGAAAAGACCTGGAAAATATTTATGGGAAGAAAGCGGATATTACAAAAGAAATTCAGATTATAAATGTAGGAATTAAAAACAATTTCATTGTAGAAGAATTGTTGTTTGATTTTGCCAAAAGAAGCGGATTAGAAGATATTGAAAGCTTTGCCAATGTGTTCAGTGTCTGCAATCGCCAAGGTGCAAATTTGAAAAAAGTCATTTCAGACAGTCGTGATATTATCAATGACAAGATCGAAATAGAAATAGAAATTGATACGATGCTGGCAGGCAACAGAAATCAACTGAATATTATGATGGTTATGCCATTGATTATTATGCTTAGTCTCAGTGGAATGGGAACGATGAGCGCAGTGACAAATAATTCGGTGAATGTAATCGTGAAGATTGGTGTCTTAATTTTATTTGCAACCGCATATAAGATGGGAAGAAAAATTGTAGATATTAAGCTGTAACCATACGGAAGGAAAAGAAAATGGATAATATATTTCAGTTTGCTATGACACTGGTAGCAACACCGATTGTGATATTCTGGATATTTATGGCACATCATTATGGCGAAAAATATCAGAGCATTATTCAAACAATCAACCCGGAAGAATACCGATATCCAGAACTGTTTGGTGTAGGATTCGGTCTGTTAGAACTGATTCATTATGATATGACGTCAGCTCATGCAACCGTGCAGATCAAGAAAATATCGGAGATAAAAGGAAAGAAATATGCTGCTTATTATTATTATGTCATGCTGGGAGAAAAAATATCCTATGCAGTAACTATTCTTCCTTTTATATTTTTGCTGGCTGCACTGGGAAACAGTAAAGAAGCGTTACTCTTCGGAGCAGTGATTATTGTTTTGTTAGTATGGTATATGGATGAGATAACCAAAGATAAGCTGACGAATCGACGGGATGCGATACTCAGAGATTTTCCGCAGGTCTTATCAAAACTGACTCTGTTGGTAAACTCCGGAATGGTATTAAGGGATGCCTGGAAAAATGTAGCGGAAAAAGGAAACGGGATCCTCTATGAAGAAATGCTTCAGACCTGCGAGGAGATGAAACAGGGGGTTGCGGAGATTGATGCGTATCAGAATTTTGCAGAACGATGCGAAGTAAAGGAAATTAAACGATTTACCTCCAGTGTCATTCAGAATATGGTAAAAGGCAATGCAGAACTTACGAAATTTCTAAGAGAAATGTCCGATGAAATGTGGAATGAAAAAAAGAATATGGTAAAACGGAAAGGGGAAATAGCTAATTCCAAATTACTGGTTCCGATCATGCTGATTTTTATTGGAATTCTCATTGTGATTATGGTTCCAATGTTTACAAGTATGTAAACCGAACAGATATATTTTATAAAAAGAAAAGAGAGGATAAATGTATGAGAGAACAAATGACAAGATGGTACATTGCAATGCAGATGAAGATGAAAAATTTTTTAGAAGATTTTGCAGAAGAAGAAAAAGGTGCTGCTGATATTGTGGCAATTATTATGGTAATTGTGGTGGTGATTGCTGTGGCAGGAGTTTTTAAAGAGCAATTAGAAAGAGTAATAAAAGCAACATTTGATAAGCTAACTAATTTTATCGGTAAATAAAAGTCTGATTGGAAAGATATTCTCTGCCATTCTGAGAATATCTTTCTTAAAATATGCCTGTGTGTTTCAATCAGCAGCTATTATAAGGAATTCAAGGTATGATGAGAGGAAAAGAATTTGTAAAATCAGAAAATGGGGTCGTTATGGTAGAAGCTGCCATTTATTTTCCAATTGTGATCTGTGTAGTGGTAACCATGTTGTATTACGGATTATTTATTCTTCAGGAAGCTGCCATGAATTATGAAGTGCAGCGTATGACCGCTTACGCATCAAAAGATGCTTCCAATCCCGGTTATGGAGTATTTCCAATTGCTTCCGGAAATGAGGTAGAGTTTGAGTATGCCGGAGATCAGCCTTCGGCAGAACAGGTAAAAGCCTATTACAACGCGTATCATAATCGGATTGGTTCTTTATATCGTGGAGTTGCAGGTATTTTATGCGGAGAAAAATACGATTATGATGCTGTATTTGGGCAGATGGTAAAGAATGGACTTTTGTTCCACTTTACGGTCTCCCCTGAGGTTGAAGTGGAAAAAACATTATTTGGAACTTCCGTGGTGGCATCTGTAGAATATTCAGTCCCAATGCCTGGTGTGGCACGTTATCTGGGCCTGAAGGATCAGATGGTCATCCGAAGTGCATCTTATTGTCATGCAGTGAATCCATCCGATTTTGTTCGAAACACAGATCTGGCTGTGGATCTGGTGGAGTTTGCAGCAGAAAAACTCGGAGTTTCCAATAAGTTGGATGTTGCCATTGGAAAAGCAAAAAACATCATTAATAAGATTTTTTGATACGGGGGAAAAACTGAAGAGAATGGGATTTTGTAAGAAGACGAAAGGCGCAATCGCTGTTTTTATGTCGTTGATTCTTTTGCTTGTTTTTGTTTTTGGCTGTCTGATCGTGGATGGAACAAGAATATTAAGTGCAAAAAGCATTATTTTGGGAGCAGGAGATCTGGCTATGAATGGTGCTCTGGCAAATTATGATACGAAGCTGAAAGATATGTATGGACTTATGGGAATGAAAGAAATCCCTGAAGATTTGTCAGAATATTTTAATCATTCCATAAATGCAGCTACATTAAATGATTCTGGAAAAAAATATGGAGGATTGATTCAGCTGGATACAGAATCTTTTCAGCTGAAGCCTGTAAATGGATCACAGGTGTGCTGTACAGAACCCATGCGCCAGCAGATTTTGGAGTATGCAAAATATCGTGCGCCGCTTGCCTTTGGAGACGAGATGCTGGATAAGTTGAGCTCTGTAAAGAAAAAGATGAAGACAAAGGAAGCTATCCAAAAACAGTTGGAAGTGAGTGAGTGTTTTAAAGATTTGAATGATCTGTGCGGACAATTGAAAGAAAAACTGGATGTACACAATGGCTATTGTGTTCAGAAACCTTCCGATAGAGAGATCGAAAATTTGGAAAACCAGATATCAGACTTATATGGAAGGGTTGCTTTGATGGATAAGATACGGGTTGCTTTGAGTTATGATACACCAGATTCCAGTCTGTCAACAAAAGAAACAGAATACTGTGTCAAAAGTTTCCTGAATTGTATAGAAACAGTAAGACCAGAAACAGAACATCCGGAAGATTGTTTTTCTAGTGTGATGAAAGCTTTAAAATATCAACAGGAAATCAATACAAGGAATTTGGATGAAATGGTAAATTCTGCATCATCGGAAGAAGAGAAAAAAGAGCTATCAAAGCTTTGCGAGAATTATAGAAGCAAAAATCGAGTAATTGACCAGTATCGGAACAAGGTGGAAGCTTTGGAAAAAAGTTCTGTTTCTCAGGCTTATACGGAAATTTTTCAAAAGTATTATCCATTAGGAGATCAGGCAATACAAAGTGCAGAAGATGCAATTCCTGTGGCGGATCAGATAATTGAAATGCTTACATCAGACCAAAGTTCGTTGAATAGTAAAATGAAAGAATGGAAAGAGAAGATTGAAAAACTGGAGGAACCAGATAAAACGCAGCAGATGGAAATGTATGAGCGTTATGATGAATTGATTAATCCTGGATCCGTGCAGGATATGAAAAATTGTCTGCAGGATAATATTGATTATTTTCAGAAATATAAAGCTTACTGGGAAAGTTTTGAATTTTGTGAAGTTCCTCTTTATAACCGGTCAGAACCGGATCCTGCATTTTTTACAAAAGCAGGTCGTTATTCTTCACCGAAGTATGAGAATAATCAGCTAAAAGAAGAAGCAGGCCAGTTTTTTCTGCAGAATTATGTTTCGTGGGATTATGCAGAAACCATGGAAGGGATGATGTATCGTAATCTGAATGAACATCCGTATTTTAAAGAATTGGAAAATTTGTTGAATGAATCGAAAAATCAGGAAGCAGACGGAAAGAAAAATAATATGTTGAATGAAGCACAGAGGATTTTGGACAATCTGTTCGGTGGACTTGATAATCTTCAAGATGCAGACTGGTCAGGGACAATTCCAAGTGAATGGCTGTCGCAGTCAATTACGGAAAGTGGTTCTTCAGAGTTTCAGTCTATGGACACGGAAAGTAATAAAAAAATGGTATCCAGTGCAAGAAAATCTATGGATGAATCCGCAAATATTCTGGATTCTCTTGGCAGGCTTTTGTCAGGTATGACAGAGGATATGCTGATTACCGAATATGGTGTGCAAATGTTCAGTTATTTTACGATTGATAAAGACTTGGATGGAAAAGAACGCAATCCAGATGCAATCATCTCTTTGAGTGGATTTAAATTTTCTGATAAAACAACAGCCATGTACCGTTCAGAAATGGAATATTTTTTGTGGGGAAACCGTTCTGCAAAGGAGAATGTAAAATATACAATTGTCCAGTTGTTTGCTGTGAGATTTCTGATAAATATTCTTTGCGCATTTACGAATTCACAACTGATTAGTGAAACAATGGAATTGGCTTCAGGAGCCAGTTTTGCGGCACCTCTTGTACAGGCGGCTCTGTTTCTTGCAGCGGCACTGATGGAGACGGCCAGAGATATGATAGATCTGTTGCAGGGAAAACCGGTGTTGATTTTGAAAACACAGAAAACCTGGGCATCCTATTATTTGGATTTTTCTGGTATGAACAAGAAAACTGAGAATGGTTTTCATACGTTGACTTATAAAGAATATCTGCGAATCTTTTTGCTTTTAAACAATTTTGATGATGCAAAGCAGGAAAAGGTGCTGGCACGTATGGCAGACTGTATGCAGTTGAATCTCCGGAAAGTCAGCAGTAAAGCACTGGATCTTACGCAGTCTTGTACAATGGTATCGGTGGTGGCAGACATAGCAATTAACACAACATTTATGGAAAGCATACCACGGGCGATTCAGCTTACAGATACAAATGCCACAAATCGCTATATCATTCATTACAAAAGTGTTCTGGCATATTAAACAGGAGAATATAAAATGAATCGAAAAAAAGAACAAGGAGCACTGACTGTAGAAGCAGCTTTATTTTTATCGATGTTTATTGTCTTTTTTGTTTCTCTTATGAATCTGACAGATGTTGTACGGACACAGGTTTTGATTCAGAATGCAGTGACACAAACGGCAAAAGAACTTTCGCAATACAGTTACATACTCACAAAAACAGGAGTTGTAAGTGCTTCAAACAAGACAGCCGGGGAAGCAAAAGAAGTAAAAGAAGATGTGGAATCCGTGGCAAATGATGCGATTCAGATTGCAAATGCCATTAACGATGGAGTTGTTACGGGAGATATTGAGAATTCCATGCAGACAATTGAAGATTCTTCCGAACACATGTCGGATACTTTGGATGTCTATATTGAAGATCCGGAAAATCTTCTGTCAGCAGCAATGGTGGTTGCAAAGGATGGTGTGCAAAGTGCTGCTAAAGCAAGAATTGTGGGAGCTATAACAAAGAGTCGGCTGAAGACGCATCTGTCCGTATCCGGAGCGGATCCGGATAAAAAACTTAGACAGCTTGGAGTTGTAAATGGCTTGAATGGGATTGACTTTTCGGAATCCAGATGGTTTGATAGCGGAACACAGGATATTGTGATTGTAGCTAAATATAAGATGAAAATAAAGTACATGTTTGTGGAAACGGAATTGCCGCAATTCAAAGTATGCGGTGCAACAAAAATCTGGTAGAAAACGGGGAAAATAAATGAATTATATCGTAATGATATCCAGCATAGTACTGGACGGGCTATGGGGATTTTACATGTTTTTACGCGGGAAACAGGGAAAACGTGTAGCTTTTTTTTTCGCATTGCTGGCAACAGCAGCAGGAAGCTGTCTGTTTCAATTGTATGATTATGGAATTTTCAAATGCATGCGATATCTGATTCTTATGAATGGTGTCATGCTGATTGCGGAGATTGATCATGAAAAAAGGATGATTCCCAATAAAATTCTTGGGAAATTGTTTCTGATTCGTCTGATTATTCTGGTGTGTGAAATGATTGAAAATAGAAATTCCGGATACTTAAAAGAAGTGATTCTGGTACCTGTTTTGGGATTTCTTTTAGGAGGAGGCATTTTTTTTCTTTGTTATTTCCTCGCCAGAAGCGGAATTGGTGCCGGAGACGTAAAATTGTTTGCAGTCATCGGATTTTATGTGGGTACAGGGAGCATATTTCCTGTTATGATTTTATCCGCATTGTTTTCTGCTGTTTATGGAATCGGAATGGTGGCATTACACAAGATCAAACTGAAAGACAGCATACCTTTTGGACCGTTTGCAGCAGCTGGAACAGTTCTGGCATTGTTAGCAGGATTTTAGAAGAAAAATTGAATTAAAGGAAAGAACCTATGAAAAAGAATCTAACATTTGCGTTGATTGTTTTATTAATATTAAGTTGGTATGTATCTTTTAACACTCATTTTGGTATTCCAAAAGAGTTTGATGCACACATGAAACAGGCAAAAGAATATGAAGAAAAAGAAATCTATGAAGATGCAATCGCAGAATATGAACAGGCACAGGCATGTTTAAAAGAGAAAAAGATAGAAATTGATTTAAAGATTGCAGAAGATTTTCTGGCTATGCATGAAGAAAATGATTATGTAAGTAAAATGGAGAGCATCCTTTCTTCTTATGAAGAAAATGAAAAGGCTGTAATTGCCTTTACAGACTATTATGTAGAAAACGATAAAATTCCAAAAGCAGTGCAGATTCTTCAGGAAGAAAATAAGAAAAACCCGAACCATAAAGAAATTAAGAGCTATCTGGATGAACTGAAGGGGTCTTATACAACAATTTATGCCAGCTATCAGCATGTATCGAGAATCCGTGACGGGTATGCAATTGTGAAAACAGAAAACGGATATGGTGTGATTGACTCAACGGGAAGCGCATTGGTCAATGCCGGATATGAAAAATCCGGTATCTTTGGAACGAAAATTCAGTATGTGCCATTGTGTGAAAATGGTAAATGGTTTTATGCAAATGAAAAAGAACATAAGAAACTGGTGCCAGATGTGAAGTATGAGTTTATGGATACCTTTTCAGAGGGCAGAGCAGTGGTTTGTGAAAATGGAAAATATGGATATGTAGATGAAAATCTGGAACTGCAATGTGAGATGGGATATGAGAACGCAACTCCATTTTATAACGATGTGGCAGCAGTGAAAAAAGACGGGAAGTGGGCCATTGTCAATGATGAATTTCATCTGGTTACCGATTTTAAATATGAAGATGTAGCCAGAGATGAATTTGGTCTATGTTCCATCGGAGAGAGGATTTTTGTAAAGGCAGACGGAAAATATCAAATGATTAATAAAGAAGGAAAAAAAGTATCGGACTTAACATTTGATGATGCATATCCATTTATGGAAAGCGGGCAGCCAGCTGCTGTTAAGAAAGGCGATAAGTGGGGATTTGTAGATGAAGATGGAAAAGTATGTATTGATTATCAATACGATAATGCAAGATCCTTTACGATTGAGTTTGCTCCAGTGAAACAGGAAGATGCCTGGGGATATATTGATCTGAATAATAAACAGGTGATTCCCTGTACCTTTAGTGAGGCGACTCCTTTCTATCAGGATGGCACGGCATCTGTAAAGAATGAAGAACAGTGGAGTATGATTAAACTGAATATTTATCAATAGACGAAAATGAGGTGACAGGCAGGATGAAATTAACAATTGAAACAAGAGATGTCAATACATTTCTGACAGCAAATCTGGGGGAACAGGATGCGATTGATGAATTTGATTTTGGCATGATTAAGAATAATACAATACAAGGACTGATTCCCGCTATGTATCTTGAAATCGATGGAACGAGAAAGTTTAAGTACAATATTACTTCGACGATTTCCCTGAAGCGGTTTCTGGCAGGAGAAATCAGCAGGAAAACATTTCTTAACCTGCTCAGAAGTTTTCAGAAATCTTTTGCCGAACAACAGGAATACATGATGAAGCAGGAATATGTTTTGCTGGATTATGAACACGTTTTTATAAATCCGGCAAAAGAGCAGGTTTGTCTGGTTTGTATACCAGTCACCTCAATAGAAAAAGAGCAAAATCTTGGGAGCTTTTTTAAAGATTTGCTCTTTCATGCAAAGTACAGAAAAAATGAAGACAACACGTATGTAGCTGAACTGATCAATTTCCTGAGTACAGGAAAAGGTTTTTCTTTAGAATGTTTTGGTGGCATACTGGACGAAATGATAATGAAAAGCCAGGGATACCATCCGAAACAAAAAGAATATATATTCCAGGGAGAGATGATCAACAAGTTTGAAAAACCGGCAAAAGAATACAAAATGGAAGTAAAAGAACCAGATGTGGGAAATTCAGAAAAGAAAAATTCAGGTTTGAATATGGGATTTCATATACCGGACAACAAATTTATGAATGAGCAAGAGATAAATGGGGACAATGAAGGAAAGAAAGGATTTTCCTTATTTGGAAAGAAGAAAAAAACAGAAGCAGGAGAATATAAAAGAGAACGGGTAGAAAGAGCGGAGGAAGTAAAACCAACGCTTCCGGAAACGGATGTAGCCATAAAAGGCTATGAAGTAAACAGAGAAGGAAAACTGGTTCCATGTGACGGAAGAAAAGGAATTGGTGCACTTCCTTATCTGATTCGGGTTTCTACAAACGAAAAAATACAGATTACAGGAGAAGTCTTTCGAATAGGAAGAGGGCGCAGATATACAAATTATTGTATTATGGATAATCCGGAAGTAGGGAGAAATCATGCAGATATAGTGAAAAGTAGTCAAGGATATAAAATTATCGATAATAATTCCAAGAATCATACTTATATAAATGGGACACAGATTGCAAGTGAGTGTCCGATTCCACTGGAACATGGAATGACAATCAGTCTATCAGGAGAAAGATTTATTTTTTGCCTTTATTAGCAGATAAAACAATTAACAAAGCGATATGTGGAGGATAAACTACTATGGAAATGACAGATTATATTTTATTGGGTGTTGCTGCAGTAGCATTGCTTATATTGATTCTTCGTCTTGTTTTTAAGAAGAAAGACGATCAGCCGAAAAAAGAGAAACGTAGTGTAAAAAAAGATAAAAAAAGAAAAAACAAAAGAATTGATGAAGAAATAGAAATACCAGGATCGGTTAAGGAAGATGTGAATCCCCAAAATTTTGGTAATACAGAGTATGGCATGCAGAATCAAGGGACAGTTTATTCACCTTACAGAGGTGACGATGAAGATACAGTACTGACCATTCATAAAGATGAAACGGATTATGACGCTACTGTTAAAATCAACCGGAAATCTACTTATGTATTACTGGAAAATATTGAAAAACCTAATCTTGCATTTAAGAAACCGATTGGAAAAGAATTGCTGATAGGCAGAAAATCTGGTTGTGACATTATAATCGGTATGGATAAAACAATTTCTGCAAAACATTGCCGGATTATCAAGAGAACAAATGAAGATTATTATATTGAAGATTGTAACTCTTCTAATGGTACTTATATAAATGATGAAAAAGTAGCGGGTATCCGAAAAATTAAAAGCGGAGATGTGCTGGAAATCGGAGAAATGCGTTTTTATCTTTCAATCGTAAAGGAATAGAATGGGTAAAATTCATTTTACAGATAAAAACACGGAATAGATATAATAAAGATATCCAATCGGGAGGTGAATGCGTGAACTACAGAATTAGCTATTCCTGTATCAGCCATACAGGATATTGCAGAAAGATGAATCAGGATAATTTTATTTGTGCTGGTATTTATATGAATGAAGCGTGGACTATGGATGATTTCCCGATTTCTGGTTCTTTTTCTTCCAGACATCCGGCAGCAGTTGGAATCTTTGATGGAATGGGGGGAGAAGAATGCGGAGAAGTTGCTTCTTTTCTAGCAGCAGAACAGGCATCGCATTTGTGTATTTCTGATGAGCCGGAAGAGGATTTGATGGATTTTTGTGATAAAGCCAATGGGAGAATCTGCCAGTATGCAAAAAGAAACAGAATTGGAACGATGGGAACAACAGCTGCGCTTCTGGCTTTTTCAAACGAAAGAATCGGATTGTGTAATATTGGAGACAGCAAAATTTTTCGTCTTACAGAGGAAGAACTCGAACAATTGTCGGTCGATCATGTGGGAATTGCTGCTTATGGGAGAAAACCTCCTTTGACCCAAAGTCTTGGTATACCGCCGGAAGAATTTCTGATTGTCCCTTATATTACAACCCGGCCATATCACAAGAATGATATTTATCTGATTTGTTCGGATGGGCTTACAGATATGGTATCTCAGGAGAAAATAGCGGAAATTCTTACAGAAACAGATTTTGAAAAAGCAGGTGAGCAATTGTTGATCAGAGCTCTTGAAAATGGAGGACGGGATAACATTACAATTTTACTTTGTAAAACAGAGCGTGAAAAAAGAACCTCTTTTTTGAGATTTTTAAAAAGATGACATAAAAATATTATGGTAAACTAAGGGGAATGAGTTGTGAAGAACGACATTTTGAGAGAAATCTGGCCGGAGTGGCAAATTACAAAAGTACTGGGAAAAGGATCTTTTGGCACAGTATATGAAGCAGTGCGTAAGTATGATATCAGTAAGAAAACAGAACCCATATCTGTGGATGTGAACGTGTCAGAAGTATCCTGGTTGCGTATTGAATTAAGATTTTATTCAGACGGAAAAAGTGGTACGGTATATACTTTACTTTCGGACTTTAAACTTCATAAATAAATGGAAAAAGGTTTTTTAAAATGTATAACGAAAACTATGAAACCGATTTTACAGAAAGAGCCTGGGATTCGCTCTATAGTGTAGTAGATCACACCTATTTTCGGGATCAGGATGCACATTTGATTTATGAGGCGTTGGAACATCGTTTGAAATATATTTCATTTGGAGAATATCTGAAACGATATATTTACCGGAAAGCAGAATTTACTGTTCCATATGAGCAGATTTCATTAAAAGAATATCAGGCAATTATCCGTGATTCATTTGCCGATAATCATACCCCGGCATCTTTTACAGCAACGACAGCAAAGCTCAGTGCGTTATCAAAAAATTGGCTGACACAGCAGACTGTACGAAGAAAAGTTGTTTTTCTGCTTGGATTCGGTCTGGCAATGAGTGAAGAGGAGGTGAACGAATTCCTCACAAAAGCTTTGCGGGAACAGGGAATCAATGCAAAGAATCCATTTGAAGTAATCTGTTGGTATTGTTATAAGAACCACTATAATTTCCTGAAGTTCCAGAAACTTTGGGCAAGCTATCACGCAATACCTGTAGATTCTTCCGGAATCAAAGATGCGGATTGGGAACGGACGATTAACATACGAAGAAATATATTATCTGTGACAAATGATTTCACATTAATACAGAAATTGTATGAAATGAAACTTCAGGACAGAGAAAAACCGCTTAGTGTGACAGCACGGAAATATTTCTATGTTTTATATAATGAGGCCCGGAAAATAGTGGCACAATTGTATAATCAGGATGAGCAGGAAAAACAGAATGCAGCTTTAAGAGACTATATAAACATGCTGGAAAGAAATGATAGACTTTCAGATCATGAGAAACAGAAGCGTATTCTGGAACGGAGAAAGCAGAGAAAAGTATATCAATATGAAGATATTACAGAAAGCGATATGGAACATATCCTGTGCTCATCCATCCCTGTTGATCGTCATGGGAATCTTACACCTGGAAAAGCTTCCAAATTAAATGAGCAATTTGCCGGAAAACGATTCAGCAGACAGCATATCCGGGAGATTCTTTCAGGAAAAACGGAGATTAACCGATTCGATCTGATTACCTTGAATTTCTTTATTTTCTCACAGAATCCGGTGTACGATGGACATTCAAAGAAACGATATGTGGAATTTCTGCAATCCATGAATAAAATTCTTGAATCCTGTTATTTAGCACCGGTGTATACTGCAAACCCCTATGAATGCTTTATTCTGATGTGTATTCTTTCGGATGATCCGCTTGGGACTTATGCAGATGTGTGGGAGTTGTCGTTTGATTCTACATTCTGAATCAAAGAAAAATATCATTTAGGAAGGAGAAAAAAATATGAATAAGAAAAGAAATTTGGTTGTATTTATGATGATGCTGGCATTTGTATTTGGGTTCCGGATTAATACTGTTTATGCAGAAAATGAGAACACAACAATAGAAACAGCAACATTAATTGGTGTAAATGAAACATATACAGATAATTTATTAAGTGATTCGGATGTAAACTGGTATCAATTTACTGTGCAGGAGGCCGGTTACATATGGTTGGAATTTAAACATGATTATATCGAATCCAGCAACACATAGTAGATGGTGCATCTGGATATCAAATCTGGCGTGCAAATGAAAAATCTGGTACCTATTCTATTATAAAGACGATAACAGATGGCGAGGCCACGTCTTATCTGAACAGTGGATTGAAGAGTGGAAAAACTTATTATTATAAAGTACGGGCTTATGTTGAATTAGATGGTAAAGAAACGTTTGGAGAATACTCAAAAATACAGAGCATTCAGGTGAAATAATGGATTCCCAGTGATGAAAGTAAAGCGGATTCTGTTGCGAATCCGCTTTACTTCTATGATTCATACAAAGTAAAATTCATTTTACAGATCGTGCAATTGGCTGCGTATAATAAAATTATCAAGCAGTTACCATTGAAGAAAAATAAGAGTTACGGATATGTAATTGATTATTTCTGACTGAAGTTTCAGAAATATAATTGAATATCAATGAAATTTCAATGGTAAGTTTCAGAATAGCAATATAGAAAAAACAGGAAAGGAGTCTTGTGATGGTATGATAAGTACATAACAAAAAACAAGGGAGGGAAAAAGATGAGATTTATTGATGAAATGAGAAGAAAAATTTTGAAAGCAGCCAAAATGAATGGGAAAAAACGAATTGCTATTATGGGAATCATTGCAATTATGTGGTCATTTTCAGGATGTTCTTCTGATAAAATGAAGGGAGTTTCACTATCAGAATCAGGAGAATTACGGGCAGTTACATTTGAATTGCCAGAAGGAAAAGAGATTGAAGAGGTATTAGGAAGTGAAATTGGTTCTGAAAATACGATTCATGTAACCACTATAGGAAAAGATGAGATGAAAGAGGACTTTATATATTGGTATAAGGTGAATAGTGGTGGTATTGTTTCTAAAAAAGGAAATATCTATCGTTATGGTCCAAATGCAGAATTGGGATATGAAAAAATAACAAATGATTTAAGACCGCCTAACTGGTTAATCTTAGTTAAAACGCCGTTGGATGAAGATTTATTTGATCCGGAGGATGCGGAAAAATTAGAAGAAAAATATGGAGTTAAACTATCCTTTTGAAGTGAGTAATTGAAATAAGAAAGGAAGGGGGATAAAAGTTATGTTTTGCAGAAATTGTGGTGCTAATATTTCGGATGGTGCAGCGTTTTGTGGATCTTGTGGCAGCCCACAAGGTAAAAGCAATACAGGCAGATCGGTATATGAAAATAAAACAGTAAATGAAGATCTGTTATTCCAATCCATAGGAGCACCGAAAAAAAGAAAACAGTGGTTGATGGTTTCAGGAATCATATTAATCGTTGTGGGTGGACTTTTATTAGGGATAACATTGGCATATTTGTATGGAAAAGCAAAGATGACATTTTCCATATTTGGTATTGCTTCAATTCTTTTTGGAATAATGGTTCTTATTGTAATTAAGTTCGATTTCACAAATAAATGTGAATTTAAAATTTATTCCTGTCATGTGGAGGGGATACAGACTTTCCCACGTAAACAGTTTTCATTGAGTTATCAGGAAATTCTTAGCGTTCGTAAAGAGAGCCTGTTTGGAAATGATTTGTTGTTTTTGGAAACAAGAGATACTACATATTCTGCTTTGACGAATCAAGTGAATGAGGCTTATGCGATAATCAGCCATAAGTTGGATAATTTGGAAAGGGATGTTATTGATACAGTAAATGGGCAAAATGAAGAAAGATTAAAATGCAGAGAATGTGGTCATCCAATCAGCAAAAGCGCAGAGGTTTGTCCAAATTGTGGAGCAAAAACACGATATGGAGACCTTGTGAAAAAGAAAGAAGCGAATAAATGGGAACTGTATATTGAATTAATCCTTTTTGGGGTGGGTATATTTATTGTTTCCAGTAACCTTGAACTTGGTCTGGCACTGATTGTTGGAGCTATAGTAGGTCTTGTTTGTACACTGAGAAAAGTAAATGAATAAACGAAGGAGAAAAAGAAAATGTTTTGCGAAAAGTGTGGAGAAAAAATAGATTCAAATATGAAATTTTGTCCGAAATGCGGTATATCCGTGCCGGTTATAGCGAAGATTCAAAAACCTAAAAATTGGAAGATGCCGGTTATATTTGGCATAGTTGCTATTGCGGCGGTGATTCTTGTAATGGTATTTACAGGGTCATCCCCGGAAAAAGTGGCCGTAAAATCCTGTAAAGCAAATTTAAAAGGAAATGTGAAAGCATATTATAAATTACTGGCACCACCTTATCTGGATTATATGGTAGGACCTAATCAATGGTTCCAAAATAAAAAAGAGTTTCAGGAGACACTTATGGAATCTTCTGAAGAATTGCAAAGAGATATACAAAGCGAATGTGGAGAAAAATATAAAGTTGATGTAGAAGTGAGAAGCACAGAAAAATGTGATAAAGAGGAATTAAGAGTTGTGAAAAAAGAATTGGAAAATTATTACTATTATGATCCGGATAAAATTAAAGCAGCGGCTGTTGTTACAGTGGATATTGATGCATCAGGTGATGAGGGAGTTGGACATTGGACTTATGAAGCGGCTTGTGTAAAAATTGGAGGAAAGTGGTATTTGCATCGTCCGGGATTTGATTGTATATAAGGGGAGGGAAAAAGATGGGATTTATTGATGAAATCGGAAGAAAAGTCACAAATGCAGGACAGCAAAACATACAGGTCGTGAAAGATTTTTCCGAAAAGACAAAAATAAATACATTGATTAGCGATGAAGAAAAAAAGATAAAGAATGCATGTTATGAAATCGGAAAGATTTATATGTCCTTACATAAACAGGATTTTGAACAGGATTTTGCAGTCTGGATGGGAATTGTAAATGAAGCAGAACAGAAAATCGAAGATTATAAAAGACAGATAGGAGCAATGAAATCTGTAAAACGGTGCTCCTGTGGAGCTGAATTAATTGAAGGGATGGCATTTTGCGCAGTTTGTGGTAAACCGGTACAGAAGCAGGAGCCGATGGATGAAATAAAATGTATTCATTGCGGAAAACCACTTAAGAAAAATGTAAAATTCTGTATTCATTGTGGTACGCCAATTGATCAGTCACAGATCGGGGAGCAACCAGAATTGCCTCCGGCAGACGAGAGAAAAGAACAGATCTGCTCTGTATGTGGAGCAAAACAGTCACTGGAATCTATTTTCTGCACGGAATGTGGAAACAGAATGAAAGAATATTCAGAGGTGACTGGAACAGAAAAGGAAGAGCCAAGATGTCCAACCTGTGGAGAAGTGCTTTTAGATGGTGTCAATTTCTGTGTTCATTGCGGAACACCAATTATTATGCCAGGTAAGGATATTGATGATATAGATGTTTATATAGGTTCAGAAAGAAAAGTCTGTCCCAAATGTGGTGCAGAGGTAGAAGAAAAAGATTTGTTCTGTATCAATTGCGGAGAAAATCTTGTACAGCAGGGAGAGAATAAATCAGAAAATATCTGCCCAAATTGCGGGGAAATACTGGAAGGACATCCGGAGTATTGTACAAGATGTGGAATGCGTTTGATTATCAAAAACTAAAGAAGCAGGGGAAAAATTATGTTTTGCGAAAAGTGTGGAAAAGAGATAGGCAGTGGAGAAAAATTTTGTCCGGTATGTGGAACAAAAATTAGCTGGGAGAATTCGCAGGAGACAGGAGCAGCGAATGGTTCTGGACAAATCAGTATACACCCAATGCCAGTACCAATGATGACATTGAATCAGGAAGAATATGCACCGATCATGAGCGTATGGAATTATATGGCACTATTTTTACTTAGTGCAATTCCTATTGTTGGAATGATTGTTATTATCGTATGTGCAATCAACAGTACGAATAAAAACCAAAGTAATTACTGCAGAGCAATTATTTTGATGTGGGTAATTAGTTTCATACTTATTTTGATTCTTAAAGCATCTATTGGAGCAATGATTGGAAGTTTGTTATGGTAGTGATACTGTTAGAAAAAAGTGGAGCGGGTTCATAGAGAATCCGCTTTGCTTTCATATAAATAGCAGGAGGATAAAAGTTATGTATTGTGGTAATTGTGGCACAAAAAACGATGACAATGCCGTTTATTGCGAGGAATGTGGAGCAAAATATTTTGAAAGTTCTTCAGTCGATGACCTGATAACAACTTCTTCTGCATACAGTTTATTTGGCGTTTATGTTAGTCAGGATTATGATGAAGCAGAGTGAGCAGCCAAGTGTGGAAGAAAGTAATCAGCAGTTTGAAGCAACCCCAGAAACAACCAATGATATAGGTGTTGAGAAGGCAATTACACAAATTTTGGTAGCAAGTGATGGGTCTTCGGCTAAAGAAGGTTTTTATTCGGAGGGACGTCAGCCTGAATTTTACGAGTAAAAGGATGTATCTATCCAAAATCAAAAAATGGTGATTTTGTCAAATGAATAAAGCGATATCTTTGAAATATTGACAAAAACAACAAAATTATATAAAATTATTATAAATTTTATATAATTTTTGAAAAAAGAGATAGAAGAGAACAGGAGTGAAAAGGATGGGAATATTTGATGAATTAGGAAGAAGAGTTACAAATGCAGGACAGAAAACCGTACAGAAGACAAAAGAATTTTCTGAATCTGCCAGGATGAATGCGTTGATTGGTGATGAGGAAAAGAAGATCAAGAATGCATGCTGCGAAATTGGAAAAATTTATGCCTCTTTACATAAAAACGATTATGAACCGGAAGTTGCATCCTGGATGGAAATTGTAAATGAAGCAGAACAGAAAATTGAGGATTATAAAAGACAGATCGAAGCGATAAAAGCCGTGAAAAGGTGTTCCTGTGGGGCGGAACTGATTGAGGGAATGGCATTTTGTGCAGCTTGCGGCAGTCCGGTACAGAAGCAAGAACCAATAACAGCAGAAGAAATGAAATGCGTTCATTGCGGAAATCCAATCAAGAAAGATGCAAATTTCTGTATTCACTGTGGGATGCCGGTTGAGAACGTGCAGAATATAGAGAAACCGGAAGTCTCACCAGTAGAAGAAGTAGTAGAAGAGCAGATTTGTTCGGTATGTGGAGCAAAACAATCACTGGAAGCGGTTTTCTGCACGGAATGTGGCAATCGAATGAAGCAGGATTCAGAAGAAAAAGAACCGGAAGAAGCGGTTATTCCGGAATGCATACCAGATTTGGCAGAAGAAGTGGAAGTGGAACCAGAGCCGGAACCAGCATCTGAGCCAGAACCAGTATCTGAACCAGAAGAAGAACCGGAACCGGTTTTCGAAGAAGCATTGCCCAGATGTTCCAATTGTGGAGAGGTGCTTCTGGAAGGTGTAAATTTCTGTATTCATTGTGGTACCCCGGTTACGGTAAAGATTAAGAGCTCCGAACCATTGCCGAATAAATGTCCCAAATGTGGGGAACTCATTCAGGATGGCATGAGATTTTGTATTTATTGTGGCACCCCGGTAGAACAATCCGTGGAACCAGAGAAAAAAATATGCCCCAAATGTGGAACAGAGTTAGCAAGGGAAACATTGTTCTGTACGAATTGCGGGGAAAAACTCGAAAATCGTTAGTCCGATACAGAAGGAGAAAAAACGATGAAATGTCCACATTGTAAAAAAGAAATACCAGATCAGGCTCAATTTTGTGGCTTTTGCGGAAACAAAATTGTACATAATGAAGCAAACGATGGAAAACAAAAATCCGGTAAAAAGAAAGCGCTTATTGTTTTCATTGCAGCAGTGATCTGCATAGGGATTAGCAGTATTGCTGTAATTTCGTTGATGACGAGAAAAGAGAGCGAGAAAAAAACGGATGAAACAACAGATGAAACAACAGTCATCGATTCGGAAGAAAGTGAAGAAAAAATAGAACCAGAAAAAGATACAACAGAACCGGCGGAAACCGTTACCTTTGATTTTGCAGGCGGAGAATTGGAAGGAGCGGCAACGATTACGGGACTGGATAAAAATAAGCAGCCAGTCTGGACAATTACAACGGAAGTCTATCCGTTGGCAGAGTTTTTGCCAGTGGAAGAAATTGGTATTCATGAAGAACGATATTATTATGTAGAATATGGGACAATTGTAGCTGTGAATCTTGCAGACGGAAAAGAACTATGGAGAAACGATGAGTTCGGCGGCGCAGGAATTGTATTTGATTTTGATGAGGAAAATACGTTATATATCAGTGGTCATGAATTACCGGATTTATTTGTAGTAGATAAAGATGGAAAAACAGTTCAGAAGCTGGAAGATATGGATCGGGAATATTGTTGGCCAAATAAAATTGAATATCAGGAGGAACAGATTGCCATTACGTTTGAAGGAGACGGTGATTATAATATTGTAAACGCTGTTTTCTATGTTGACCCGAAAGATTATACCTATATCAATCCTGAAAAACCGGATACGGATGGTAAGGAACCGGAGAAAGCGGATTCGATTACAGAGCAGGAAGTCTATGAAAAGTTGGCAGAATATTATAAACAGGGAACAGAAGATTCCGATGGCGCAGATTTAACTGTTATGGAAGGAAGTGTGAATGGATCTGTTTATAGTACAATGGTACGCTGTGCAATGCCGGGAAATCCATCTGCATCTCAATTGCTATATGAAGTACAGGTGGATATGACGAACGGGAATGTAACGCAGACAAGAGTATTGACAGATAATCAGGTTACGACTTTTAATCTTTGGTAACTTTGCAATTATTATATCACAATCAGTGAAAAACAGGGAGGAACGGAAGATGTTTTGTGAAAAATGCGGAGAAAAAATTGATTCGAATATGAAGTTTTGCCCGAAATGCGGTACACCCGTGCGGGGAATCCCAGAAGAGACAATCCATACACCACCGGTATCTTCGACAAAGATGAATCAGAACAACAAAAATCGAAAGACAGGTATAATTACTGTGGCAGTAATTGCAGTTGCGGTAATTGCAGCAGCTCTTTTTCTTTTCGGTGGAAAAAGTTATAAGACGGTTATCAAACAGTTTATTGATGCTACTTTTGAAGCGGATGCGAAAACCATGATGGAACTGATTCCAAAAGGTATGGTAGAATATGCTTTGGAAGAAGAAGGATATGAGAAAGATGAGCTGGATGAAATGTTAGATGAAATAGAAGAAGAACTTCAGGATTCCATCGATGCGATGGATTCATACATGGGAGAGGACTGGAAAGTATCCTATGACATACTGGATACCGATGATGTGACAGGTGATGATTTGGATGAAGTGAAAGATACTTATTGTTGATGCTCTTTTAAAATAGCATTTTTTAGATTTTGTTGCTTGTCGCCAAGTTACTCTGTATACTGTCATTATCCTACAGAAAGAAAAAAATCTCAGAGCACCTTCCTGGACAGTCGCGTACTCTGAGATTTGGTAAAA
>JALFGN010000090.1 GCA_022777285.1 Blautia sp. | reverse complement strand
TTAACTTTGGCTAATTCTTATCCCTTTTACTGTTTTGGTTCATAGAACCGTTCTTGTTAATGAATGTAAAAGAATTTTCGATTCATGTGTTTCACTGTTCAGTTATCAAGGTTCCTGTCGTTCTTTTCTCGCGACAGCTTTCATATTATATCAAAGCTATTTCTGTTTGTCAAGAACTTTTTTAACTTTTTTCAAAGTTTTTTATCAGTTGTTGTCGTTTTCCGCGACAGCTGTATTAGATTATCACATCTTTATCCGCTTGTCAAGAACTTTTTTCAACTTTTTTGTTGTTCCGTTCTCTCTTTCGACAACTCTGCAAGTTTATCACATTTCAGATAACTTGTCAACAGTATTTTTTATTTTCTAACAATTAATATAAAACACTGTTTTTTTCTGTCACTTATCTATGACAGCTCAGTTATAATATCATAGACACTTTCTTCTGTCAACTCTTTTTTTCATTTTTTTGATTTTTTCCTTTTTTATATTTTTCAAAGCAAAAAACCGCATGACAGTCACCAATTCCAAACTGCCATGCGATCTCCAATCATCCAATTCCACCCATTATGATTCCCAAAATCAATACCAGAAAACATACGGGACAAAAAACATATTTACACAAAGGGTAAAGCTTATTTGTAAATGGTTTCTCAAGTCCTTTATTGACTTGTTCTTCTACATATTCTTTTTTACATACCCAGAAGAACATAATTGCAGCCAGCCCTGCCCCCAATGGACAGATATAAATAGAAAGAATATCCATCCAGCCGGATACGATTCCCTGGATGCATACTGCTGTTACTGCACTGATTCCTCCTATTACTCCACATGCCGGTACACGACCCAGGCCAAATTTCTCCTGTACCGTTGCAATGGGTGCTTCGTACAGATTAATCAGAGAAGTCATTCCCGCAAATAAAACTGCCACAAAGAAAATCATCGCTACTATGTTTCCTCCCGGCATACTTTTAAACAAATTCGGAAGGAAAATAAACATTAATCCAGGACCTCCCTGGTTTAACTGAGTTCCGGTAGTCGCCATGGCAGGAATAATAACAAATGCTGCCAAAAGTGCAGCCAAAGTATCAAAAAAGGCCACACGAGCTGCTGACGCCGGAATATTTTCCGAATCAGAGAGATAAGAACCATAGATCAACGTCCCGTTTCCTGCAATAGAAAGAGAAAAGAATGCTTGCCCCAACGCATAGATCCACGTTTTTGGATCTGCAAGAATTTCCGGATCCACACGGAAGATATAATGATATCCATCCATTGCTCCCGGTTGAAAAAACACATAGATTCCAAGTATTATAAACAAAAGAAAAAAGACCGGCATCATCACTTTATTCGCTTTTTCGATTCCTTTTTCCACACCAAGCATCAAAATCAAAACAACAAGTATCAGAGCAGCCAGAAGCCATCCATTATTTCCAAATGCAGATGCCATACTTCCAAAGGTTGCACCAAATCCCTCTACGCTTTCCGGTGCCAGTGTTGTTCCTGTAAACGTTCCAATTGTATATTTTAAAATCCATCCAACTACTACACTGTAACCAATTGCCATCGCAAGAGAACCAAGCACCGGTATCAATCCAATGGTTTCTCCCACTTTCCTCTTTCCTGATCTTTCACAGGCAATCCCAAAAGCATCCACCGGTCCCGACCGGGTTGCCCGTCCAAAACTCATCTCGCCGATAATCCCCGTACTTCCAATCAGCACAACAAAAACAAAATAAGGAATGATAAAAGAACCGCCTCCGTAAAGAGAAGCTCTCGTAGGAAACATCCAGATATTACCCATTCCTACTGCTGATCCGATACAGGCAAGTATAAATCCCCATCTTGTTTTAAATGAACCTCTTTTTTTCATTTTCATCTCCCTTGATTTTCTAACTTTTATCTTTTTCGTAAATACAATTTCCGGATTCTTCTATAATAAGAAGGAAGCAAAATAATAAGTGCTCCCGTCCATGCTCCCGTTTCTGCAAAATAAATTCCGCTTTTTCCAATCAGAAGCGGCAGCAAAAGTGCGATTAGAATTCGCATCGTCAATTCCGCAATCCCGGAAAACATAGGCATTACCGTATCTCCCATTCCCTGCAAGGCTGACCGATAGATATGAAGGAGATAAAGAATCGCCAGTGTAGCCGCCATCACTGCCAAATAGCGATACGCAATTCCAAGAACTGCTTCTGCCTGCACTTCTTTTTTTGAAATAAAAATCTGAAGAATTTGTGGTCCGAAAATCAGCAATATGATACCAATTCCAATCGCAATCACAATCGAAATTTTCACGGATGCCCGTACCCCTTCCCGAATCCTTTCATATTTTTTTGCTCCCAGATTCTGTCCAACAAAAGAAGAAGTCGCATACCCAAAAGAAACTGCAGCCAGTTCAAAAAGTCCGTATAATTTATTGGTTGCGGTAAATCCCGCTACGTATAAAAATCCAAAACCATTGATCACATATTGGATCACAATCCCTCCAAATCCGATAATGGTATTTTGAAGTGCTACCGGAAGTCCTAACCGCAATAATTCATACACAACAGCCAGATCTCCACTCCAGTCTTTCCATGGAATCTTCCATACGCCATATCTTTTCAACTGGATAAAACAAATCGTCCCCGAACAGATCTGCGCTGCTACCGTACCCCAGGCTGCACCTTTTACACCCCAGTGAAATCCAAGAACAAAAATAAGATCAAGAAGAATATTCGCTGCCGCTGCGGCGATCATAGCCGCAAGGGGCGTTTTACTGTCTCCCATTGCTCTTAGAAATCCGGCGCACAGATTATACAAAGCTGTCGCGCCAAGTCCAAAGAATAATATGTATAAATAATCGGATGCCTGCCCAAAAATATTATCCGGCACCCGCAAAAGCCCCAGAAGTTCCGGAAGCTTACAGGTAAATGCTCCCATAATCAGCAACGTAAACAGAACGCTAAGCCACACAGACATCGCAATGGCTTTTTGCATACGCTGCCTGTCTTTTGCGCCAAAGGTCTGCGCAATCAAAACAGAAAAGCCCTGTGTAATGCCCGTAATTGTACTCATGGCTGTAAAACTCAGCCAGTCTGCGCTTCCCAATGCAGCCAGCGCTTCCACGCCTACACCCCGTCCTACGATCACACTGTCAACCACTGTATAAAGCTGCTGAAATACATTTCCAAGCATCAGCGGAATGGCAAAAGCAACAATGATTCCCGCCGGGCTTCCTTTTGTCATATCTCTTGTCTGTTCTTTCCCCATAACACAATCCTCCTGTAAAACAAAAGCCCTCTATCATCATAAGCGACAGAGGGGCTTTTGTAAATGAAATATTTTATTTTCCAAGACGAATTACATTCCAAGATGCTTTTCCCAGTCTGCTGGTAACAATACCCGCATCCATCGTGCTACGTTCATCTGCATTGACCGGAGCCACATTGGTGATTCCAAGTCCGTTGACTGCTTTCAGATCCTCGTTTTCCATCACAATATGTTCCAGAATCCGGTATCCTTCAAAACTTCTTACATCTGTAGTCAGTTCCACATCTTCTTCCAGATTACGATTCACTGCAAAAATCGTTACCTCTTCTTTTTCTTCATTGTATACTGCAACTGATTCTACGTCTGTGATTTCATCATGTTTTGCAGTTGCATGTTTTGTACTGCTCATAACCGGAAGCAGTGCTACACCACGGCCATATTTGGATGCATGCATAAATGGATAGAAAATCGTCTGTTTCCATGCGCCTCCTGCTGCATCAGTCATAATCGGTGCGATGACATTTACAAGCTGCGCCAGACAAGCCATCTTTACACGATCTGCATGACGAATCAAGGTAATCAACATCAGTCCCACTAAAAGCGCATCTTCAAAGTTATAAATATCCTCCAGCATCGGCGGTGCTACCTGCCATGGATGATTTTCTGTAATATCATCATCTGCTGCATTGGAATGGAACCATACATTCCACTCATCAAAGCTCAGATTCATAACTTTTTTGCTGCGTTTTTTTGCTTTTACGTAATCACAGGTAGAAATGACAGTACGAATGAAATCATCCATATCATCCGACTGTGCCAGGAAATCATTGCTGTCATTGTCTCTGTTTCCATAATACTGATGCATGGAAATATAATCTACATAGTCATAAGTACGATTCAGTGTCACTGCTTCCCAATCCGGGAATGTAGGCATCTCACGGTTGGAACTTCCGCAGGATACCAGTTCGATTGACGGGTCGATCAGGCGCATTGCTTTTGCAGTTTCCTCTGCAAGACGTCCATATTCTTCCATTGTTTTATGACCAATCTGCCATGGTCCGTCCATTTCATTGCCAAGACACCATACTTTAATCTTGTGCGGTTCTTTGACTCCGTGTTTCATACGTAAATCACTGTATTTTGTGCCGGATGGATGATTGCAGTATTCCAGAAGATTGCATGCATCAGTAATTCCTCTGGTTCCCAGATTGACCGCCATCATAATATCTGAATTTACCTGTTTTGCCCATTTGGAAAACTCATTCAGACCCACTTCATTTTTTTCTAAACTTCTCCATGCAAGTTCCAGGCGATTTGGACGTTCTTCTACAGGACCTACAGAATCCTCCCAGTAAAAGTTGGATACAAAATTTCCACCCGGATAACGAATAATCGGAACATCCAACTCTTTTACCAGCTGTACGACATCCTGACGAAAACCATCCTGATCTGCCGCCGGATGACCTGGCTGATAAATTCCTTCGTATACAGCTCTTCCAAGATGTTCAATAAAAGAGCCATAGATTCTCTTATCAACCGGTGCAATCTGAAATTCTTTATCAAGCACCATTTTTGCTCTTCTGCTCATGTTTCAATCCTCCATAAAACTCTTAATTTCTAAAACAGATTCTATAAAGATTATACAAGTTGTCTGTACTTCTTTACAAGTTGTTTTCTTTTGAAAAGAAACGCAAAGCAAAAAAGCCGGAAATATCATACGATATTTCCGACTTTCTCATAAATGAAATATTTCTGAAATCAACCTTTGATGCCGGACTGTGCCACGCCTTCAATAAACTGTTTCTGGAACAGGAAGAACATAACAACCAACGGTAATACTGCCAGTACCGCACCTGCCATCTGCATCGGATACTCGGTTGTATACTGCCCCTGCAGAGTAGAAAGTGCCGGACCAAGTGTCATTTTCTCCATAGATGTATTGACGATCAACGGCCACATAAAGTCATTCCATGCAAACTTGATGGTAAAGATAGACATTGCCACAATGCCCGGTTTTACCAGTGGCAGCATGATCTGACCAAAGATTCTGAAACGTCCGCATCCGTCCACAATTGCTGCTTCTTCCAGTTCTTTTGGCAAAGACATAAAGAACTGTCTTAAAAGGAAGGTCCCGAATGCACTGAACAGGTTTGGCAGAAACAGTGCAGGAATGGTATCCAGAAGCCCCAGTTTCTGTACGATCTGGTACTGAGGAAGCAGGAAGATCTGTCCCGGAACCATAAGTACGGATAAAACCAGTACAAAAATCGCATTCTTAAACGGGAATTCAATTCTTGCAAATGCGTATCCAGCCATAGAGCAAAATACAATCTGTACCAAAGTCGTTACTACGGTAGATATAATTGTATTCGCATATACTTTTCCGAAAGGAATTGCAGATGTCACAATGGTCTTATATGCATCTGTAACAAATTTTTCCGGAAAAACAGTCGGTGGAATCTTCATGGCTTCTCCGGTTGTCTTAAAGGATGTAAAAATCATCCACAAAAACGGGAATACTACAACCGCTACTCCAGCCAGGAGGATCAGATGTACTATCAGGTGTTTTGTACTAAATTTCCCTTTCATTCTCATTCTCCTCCTTAATCGTAATTAACCCATTTCTTCTGTCCGATCATCTGTAGCACAGTGACAAACATAATGATTGCAAAGATCAGAATCGAAATTGCAGCTGCATAACCTTTATAACCGTAATCGAACGCTGCCCGGTAGAACAACATAACGACTGTCTGTGTCGATTCATAGGCCGGATTCGTTTTTCCGATCATCATGTAAACGGTATCAAATACCTGGAATCCACTGATGATCGATGTAATCATAACGAAGAAGACTGTAGGTGTCAGCATCGGTACCGTAATCTTGAAAAACTGAGTCACTGCACCAGCTCCGTCAATCGCTGCCGCTTCATAGTAGGTTTTGCTGATCCCCTGCATTCCTGCAAGAAGAATAATCATATTATAACCTACTGTCATCCAGAGTCCTACAACCATAATCATATACAAGGCTGTATGAGAGTCTGTCAGCCAGTTATGACCGGTTCCGCCCATGGATTTGATTGCACTGTTCAGAATACCCATCTTTTCATTGTACATCCATTTCCACACCATGGCTACTGCTGCAGACATGGTAACAGAAGGAAGGAAATACAAGGTACGGTAAATGGATTTTCCTCTGATTTTTGCATTCAGTAAGGCTGCCAGAAAAGTAGAGAGAAAGATTCCAACCGGAACGGTGACAATTACATATTTCAGAGTGGTTCCCAAAGCTCTCCACACTTCTTTATCACCCATCAGCTCTTTATAATTCTCCAGACCTACAAAAGTAGACATATTAAATTTGTTTACATCATTAAAACTGAACCAGATGTTCTGAATAAAAGGCCAGATATAGAATACCAGCAATCCCAGTGTAACCGGTGCAATAAATATATAAGCAGCAATCCAGTCTTTTTTCTGTCTTGGTGACGCCTTTTTTCTCGGCATCTTTGCTTTCACTTGAGCCATTCTCTCACCTACTTTATTACTTTGCTAACAGTGCATCTGCTTCTTCTTTCAGTCCTGCACATGCATCTGCAAGTGACATTTCTCCTGTATAAGCTTTTGTCAGCCAGGTTGCTTCCATATCATACAGTTCTGCTGCTTTGTTGCATACAGGAAGCGGATATGCTTCTGCAGAATGATTGGTATAAGCTGCCAAGTTGTACTGCTCATTTGCTTTTGCAAAGTACTGCTGTGCATCTTCTCTTGCAGAGATAACGACACCTGTTTCGCCCTGGATTTTCTGTGCTTCTTCACTTCCCAGCCAGATTGCAAATGCTTCTGCTGCTTCTTTGTTCTTGGATCCTTCATATACTGCATATCCGAGACCATTGATACAGTTGTCTTCTACACCGTTAAATGTAGGAACTTCTACACAGTCGATTTTATCTTTGATTGTTTCATTGGATGCATATTCCGGAACCATGTAAGAACCAGCCAGTGTCATAGCGATCTGTTCGCCTTCAAACATCGCATCAGAACCTGTTTCAGCCAGAGTTGTTGCACTTGGTGAAAGTTCTGCATTGATCATATCGATCCAGCACTGGATACCTTCCTGTGTTGCTGCTTCGCCATAACCGGTTTCTGTAGCATCTTCATTGAGGATCCATCCGCCGTTTGCATATACAGTCTGATAATACCAGGTCTGGAAATCAACCGGGCATGCAAATGGATAAACGCCTTCCGGAAGTTTATCTTTCAGTTCTGTACAAAGAGCAACCAGATCATCATAAGTCATATCATCTGTCGGATATGCAACACCTGCCTGATCAAAGAGGTCTTTGTTGTACCACAGAGCATTTGTATCAAAGTCTTTTGGTACTGCATAGTTCTTGCCATCACGTACATAGTTGTTTACCAGTGTTTCTGCAAAGCTGTCGTTGATGTCGGAAGCACCGATTACTTCTGTCATATCATCCAGAATACCGCCTTCTACATAAGCATCCAGATGAAGAACGTTTAACCAGAAGACATCCGGAGCTGTTCCGCCGCCTGCAGCAGCTTCCAGTTTTGTCCAGTATTCGCCGCCTTTATAAGGTGTCAGCTGAATAGAAATGGAAACATCTTCATTTGCTTTTTCATAAGCCTCTGCCATTGCTTCCATAGCCGGTCTCTGGTTTTCATCCCAGATACCAAAAGTCAGTTCTGTTTTTCCTTTGGAATCTCCTTTTGCGGAATCTCCACCTTCACTGCTGCTTCCGCCGCATCCTGCAAGTAAGCTGGCTCCCAGGATAGCAGTCATTCCAAGTGCTGCGATTTTTTTCATGTTTTTCATAAAGCATCTCTCCTTTACTCTTTATTCTTTTATGTAAAAACGTTTTCCGTTTTACACACGTTCTTTTTCTCTGATCTCATCGAGATCAATGACTGCACCGCCCTGTAAACGGGACTGTTCTGCTGCCAATGCACAATAGTGGCTTTCTACCGATTTTTCCAGAGAAGTAATCGACGGGCTTTCTTCCCGATTGCCCAGAAGAATATCAAAGAACTCTTCAACCATGGCTATATCCCCGCCGCCATGACCGGAAAAATCATCGGATAAATCTGCTGCATGAATCCGTTCTGTCTTCAATTCCGGACCGAAAACGGTCGTTTCAATGAAATCATCCTCCAGATCCCATGCACCCATAGTTACTTTCATCTCTCCCTTTGTTCCGCAGAACTGGGCATGTCTTGCAAAATCAGCTGTGTGTCCATTCATGGAAAAGCTCATGGTAGAACCATCGGTCATATTCAGATTGACTACCTGATGATCCACTACGTTATTATCACAATGATAAACACATCTTCCATATGGTCCTGTTTTCAGTGCCTGTTCCACAGATTCTTCTGTAGGAACTTCTGTAAGTACATTTAAAGGCCACTCGGTATTGCCTTTTCTTGCACCGATTCTTTCACTGTCCAGATAAATTGCTTCTGCATCATAAGGACATTCTGCTTTTGCTTTACATCCATCCAGACATCTGGCCGTACATCCCTCCGGCGCATTTTCTTCTTTGAACAGATACGTGCTTCCAAAAGAAGACAGCGATTTGCAGGTCTTATTTGCCAGCCACAGATACAGATCCATATCATGACAACATTTCTGAAGAATCATAGGACTGGAAAGATCCGAATTTCTCCAGTTTCCTCTTACAAAACTATGCGCCATGTGGAACCAGCCCACATTTTCAGAAGCATTGATTGAAACAATCTCTCCGATCACTCCGGAATCCAGAATCTCTTTTACTTTTCTGAAAACCGGTGTATAACGAAGTACATGACATACCACTACTTTTCTGTTACATTCCCTTGCAACCTTTACAATTTCCCGGCATTCATCCAGATCCGGCGAAATCGGTTTTTCCAGAAGCAGATGATAGCCCTTTTTCAATGCCGGAATCGCCTGCTGTACATGCTGTCTGTCCTGAGTTGTGATAAACATTACATCAGCCAGCTTTTCCTCTTTCAGCATTTCCTCTGCACTTGCATAACATCTTTCTTTTGGAATATGGTACTCTTCTGCAACCATTTCTACTTTTTTTGGATTGATGTCTGCAATCGCTACAATTTCCATTTTGTCCGGATGCACCTTAGCTGCCTTGGCATAGGTATCTTTTCCTCTGCTGCCAAGTCCTGCAAGGGCAACCGTAATTTTTCCGTTCACTTGTGTATCCTCCTTTTTTAAACAACAAAGCGGGAATATAAGTATACTTCTCTTCTTCTATACATATATGCCCGCTTTGGCTTCTCACCTGATTCAGTTATTTCCGCTTCCGGCAACAATTTCATAAGTCTGTTTTCTAAAATCGACTTTTACTTTTGTTCCATCAGAAAAAATTGTTTCCTGTACCATATAATCCCCATCGACCATTTCATGATGCAGCATTTCACATTTTGCCACTTTTTCATGTAAGTCCGACACTGTCTTGCTCCGTGCGATCTGTTCTTCCAGGGTGAGTTTTATTTTATCTTCAAACGCACCATCTGTATTTGGATACGCAGCATCCCGGATCAGATAAGGAGCACCCCCATTTAACAGGGCATACAGCATATAATCTTCCTCTTCACTTACTTTATCCATCATCCATGGTTCAATCACACAATCATGATAAACCAGATTGTATAAAGGTACCGGAACGCCTTCTTTCGGTGTTCCCGGCTGTTTCATCATAAAATCATAGGGTGCATAATGGCAAAAAACCAAACTGGGAACTGCCCAGTCACTGACCTCTTCCGAACTTGGCAGAATTCCATGAGAAAGCAGATATTCAAAGCATTTTCCTCTGAATTCATAACATTCTCTTCGGGTCATTCGATGCTCCGGATTATCGCATTCATCGCCTTCATTGCAGGTGAACACATCCAGATATGCTCCATCTAACTCAATTCCCTGTTCTTTCAACTGAGAAAAGTTTCTTTTCACATAATAAGGTGCCTGTGTCGCACACAGATAAGACTGCGGACCGCCTGCCCATCTCTGATGCTTCGGAATGGTTCCATCCGGAAGCCTGCATGCATAATTTTCATCAAAACTTGGAGCAGCCAGATAATAGTCTCTGTACTGATCATGAATCCCAAACAGATAACCGCAATCATGCATGGTATCTGCCAGTGATTTCATTCCTTCCCATCCGCCTGCCTCTTTACATGCAGGAAGATAATCCGGATGCTGATTGTCATATCCGGGCTGTGCCCATCCATCGAGATGGAGATACAGCTTTTCTACTCCTAATTCATGGAGTTCTCTTATTTCTTTTTCTCTCTGTGCAAAAGATGTCAGGTGATTGTTCTTCTCCGGATTTGCCGGATCAAAGAAATCCGAATTTTCCTGCACCTGTGTCTTAATGCCTTTATGTACAAATGCACAGCCGATCAATTCATCAACCGAAGGATTCCGTGCTGCTTTTTCAGCCAGGGTTCGCAATCTCCCCTGTTCATTCACATAAGCTCTGTAAATCTTGCAAAGAGTGTTATAATCGCAATCGGAAGCAAGGGTATATCTTACGACTCTTCGATACCCCATCTTTCCAAGGCTTGGTTCAAAATAAATTCCCACATGGGTATAAGGACCGCCTGCCGGATGTTCTGCATAGTAACCGGCGTTCCATGGAGTCGTACAGATGGCAATATAACCTTCCCCGTCCTTCACCTGTCCGAACCAGGGCATATATCCTCCTGCCGTTTCAAAGAATCCATTAAATACAATTGGTGCCAGTTCCGTCTCCCATGTATTGGGAATCAAAACACCCTGCTGATGGGTAAGGAGTGTATACCAACTTTCCTTTGCCTCTTCAAACGCCATCTCTCCGGGCCACAAAACCTTCTGTACATGAAGCCCTTCTTCCTTTAAAGGAACCCATTCGAAATAGATATCATCGGTACTTTCTTCCATCCAGATCAGGGTTTCAAAAGTATAGGGAAAAACTTCTCCTTCTTTTTCAAAGCCCTCAAATCGTGTCCGGATTCCCTGGCCGATTCCCATACTGTAATTTTCGGAAGAGATATTGACAGCATCCGCAAAAAGGAACTCTCCTTCTGCACAGATCAGCTTCGGCTGAAATTCCTCTTTCCAGGACCATGTGGTTTCTCCACGCTTCATAGACACGGATAATGTTTGCTCATCCAGTGTGATCATGATTCCGTTTTTCTCAATTTTTCTCATATTAGACATCCTCACCAAAATATTGTTTTTTGTGATAGGGATTTTTTATTATTATATACAGTTTTTCGACAAAATTGTTGTCCTATTAAACACTATTGTTGTCTTATTAGCTTTTTTTTGGTAAAATGACAAAAGGAGGAACTTTTTATGACTTATATTGAAACTGCACTAAAAAGAGAAATTACAATTGATTCTATTATTACAATCCACTATTTTGAATACATGAAAGATTTTGTATTCCACGGGGAGTCCCATGACTTCTGGGAATTTCTATATGTAGACAAAGGAACCGTTCTTGTTCAGGCTGACGAAAAACAGTTTCAGCTGAACGCAGGTGATATTGTTTTTCACGAACCCAATGAATTTCATGCCATGAAATCGGTAGGCAATTCTTCTCCCAATCTGGTAGCCGTATCCTTTACAACCACTTCTCCTGCCATGGATTTTTTCCGCAGAAAAAGCTGTACCCTGACTGTAGAGGAACGAACTTTCATTTCCTGTCTGATCAACGCTGCAAAAGACGTTTTCTCCACACCCCTGCACATTCCTTCCATCGAACAGGTACAGCTCAGAGACAACGCCCCATTCGGCGCCCAGCAGATGGTCCTTCTCTATCTGGAACTGTTCCTTCTGACTGTCATAAGAGATCACTCCCGCCACGCACAGAAAAAGCTTCCCAAACGTACTTCTTCCTTATTAATAGAAACCTCCCCACGCAGAGATGACCGCCTGAAAAAGATTACGGAATACATGCAGTTTCATATCTGCGAACAACTGAATATCGAAGAAATCTGCACCCATTTTTCCATGAGCCGTTCTTCCCTTCAGAATCTTTTTCACAAAGAAAAGGGCTGCGGACCCATAGAATACTTTAATAACCTGAAAATTGAACGCGCAAAAGATATGATCCGTGACGGAACAAGAAATTTTACAGAAATTGCCTACTTTTTATCCTACAGTTCTCTGCAGTATTTTTCCAGACAATTCAAGAAATCCACCGGAATGTCACCTATGGAATATGCATCCTCTGTAAAAGGAATTTCACGGGCATTGAAACGAGAAGAACAAACACAGAATCGCCTATAGATGATGAAAAAAGCGCCTCTCCACATAATGAAGAAGCGCTTTTTTCATTCTTTGAAAGGTATATCAGCCTTTTACTGCACCTGTTACCATACCATCGATAAAGTATCTCTGGAAGCACAGGAAGATTACAAGAATCGGGATAATACCGAACATAGAACCTGCGATCAGAATATCGTAGTTGTTTCCGTAAGGAGTCAACAGAGTATTCAAACCGATCGGCAGTGTAAATTTGTCTGCATCACGGTAAACCATCATTGGCCACAGCAGGTTGTTCCATGCACCCATGGTACTTAAGATTGCCATGGAAGCAAATGCCGGTTTTGTGATCGGCAGGATAATTTTCAGGCAGATACCGTATTCTGTAGCACCATCAATACGTCCTGCATCCAGAAGTTCTTTCGGCAGACCAATCATATACTGCCGGAAGAAGAATATGGTGGACGCACCACACAAACCGGGCAGGATAACACCGGCTGTGGTGTTCATCAGTTTCAGGCTGATCATTTCCTGATACAGAGGCAGCATGAGGATTTCGAAAGGAACCATCATAGTTGCAATAACCAGAAACAGGATCACGTTCTGAAGTTTGAACTTATACATGGAGATACCATATGCTACAAAATAACAGATAATCAGAGTCAGTACTACACTCAGTAAGGTAAGTACAAGACTGTTTTTATACCACATGAAATATTTCTTGGAATCTGCATTTCCGGAAAACAGATACGCATAGTTCTGCAGAGACATTTCCGAGAAATTCAGGTTAATGGACAAACCACGGCGAATCAGTTCAGAACCCGGACGGAAAGATGCAAGAAGACCTGCAAATACCGGGAAAACTACAATCGCACTGAGGATTACGAACCAGCCGGTTCCAAGGACTGTGAGTATTTTGTGTTTCATACTCATTCCCATTTTTTCTTTATTGGAAGATGATTGTGCTGCCATATTATCCTTCCTCCTTCTTGAATGTGCCGTTCAGAACGAGCTGTACTACGTTAATAATCAATGCAATAACCAGAAGTACCAGACCAACTGCGGATGCATAACCCAACTGGTTCTTCTCAATACCACGTTTGTACAGGTATCCTACGATGGTAAGACCGATATTCTTCGGTGAGGTATTTCCGCCCCATAACATGTAGGATTCCAGGAACATGGCAAGACCTGCATATACGCTGATAGTTAATACATAGATGGATGTCGGTTTCAGAAGCGGTATGGTTACATACCAGAATTTCTGCCAGCTATTGGCACCGTCAATATCTGCTGCTTCATAAAGAGAAGCATCGATTCCCTTCAGACCGGACATGAAATAAAGCATGTTGACACCGGTCCATCGCCAGCAGCAGAGGAGCACCAGCGCAAACATGGCAGTGGTTCCGTTTTTCAGCCATGGAATTGGATCAGATCCAAAGAACTGAAGCAGTTTGTTCATCTGACCAGTCGGCATTTCTGCAAACATCAGTCGGAACAGTGTACCGGAAATAACTACGGAAGTTAAAGCCGGCATGTATAAAACAGCTTTCCATACCCCTTTTGCTTTTACAAGGTTACTGTCCATCAGAACAGCAAATAACATAGGGAACGGAATCAGCAATACCAATGACCAGAGCATATAAGTAAAGCTGTTTTTGATTGCTGTATGGAATGCTGTATCTTTCAGAAGTTTTACATAGTTTGCAGTTCCTACCCATTCGATCTGTCCCGGAAGGATAGACTGAAAACTCATTTTTACAGTACTGAACAAAGGATAAATCCAGAAAATAATAAAGCTTAAAATAAATGGAATAACAAATACATAAGGTGCGGCCTTCTGAGAATATAGAATTTTTTTGACCTTCACGATTCCACTCTCCTTTCACAGAAAGAAATTGCCCGGGAATCCCAAGCTTCCCAGGCAATCTCCCTTCAGTCAATTAACGCTTGCTTGTGTTACGAACTTACTGTCATTATTTGCCCTGATCAAGGTCAACAGCATCCTGGCACTCCTGAAGTGCTTCTGCTACATCCTGACCATCTTCGAAAATGCTGTTGAAGGTTGTTACACACAGATAATCGCCTAAGATAAATGTATTTGCATTTACAGTGATTGCTGCGATTTCTTCTTTTACTTCATTCAGAACATCGAAAGGATTGGTTTTGAAGAATGCAATGTACTGATTGGATGTATCCTGTGTGATTTCCGGATTTGTCCATACTTCTGTATTGCAGACATCAAATCCAAGGTTTTCCCAGATACCGATACAACCTTCTTCAGAGCATTTTGCATATGCAATAAAGTCTGCTGCCAGTTCCGGATCTGCGGACTGGTTTGTTACAACAGTACCAGTACCACCGATACCTACAGAACGATCCTGTCCTTCTTCAAATACCGGACAAGGAGCCAGTGCCCATTTGCCTTTTTCGTCTGGCATATCAGACAGGAAACGGCTCATGTACCACAGTGCTTTCGGGAAGGAAGCAATGTTTCCGTCCATAATGTTCTGCTTTCCTTCTTCTGTATCAACATGACCTGCCGGAGAGATCATAGCCAGATCATTATCCAGCCATTCTTTCTGCATAGTCAGCATCTTTTCCATACCCGGTGTTACCTGTGCATAACCGTCAGCGTCTACCTGATCTTCGCCAAACTCAGCCATTGCAAGCCACATCCAGTCTGTACCGCCTGTATCTACAGATGTCATCTTCACTTCGCCGTTTGTCGCTTCTTTTAATGTTTCTGCTGCTGCGGTATAATCATCCCATGTTTTGATGGTTGTGTAATCGATACCGTACTGAGACAGAAGTTCATCGTTATAGTACATAACAGTTGCACCAACATGAGTAGGAGCACCATAGTAATTGCCGTCTTTGGAGTAAATATCAAAACGGGACTGTACCAGATCACCCATGTATGGTTCCAGTGCATCATTTAATGGATACAGCTGTACTTCACCCTGCAGGAAGTTGGGGAACTGACCTCTTTCAATATCGCACAGATCCGGTGCACCCTCACCTGTCTGAAGAGCCATGATCATTTTATTATTCATATCTCCGAATGGATATGTAGTAAATGTGATCTGGATCTGTCTGTCAGGATTCTGTTCATTCCATTTTTCCAACATTTTTGCATAGAAGTCATTATGCTGGCTTACGAAGGACCACATTTCCATATGAGTACCTGAATCAGGACCTACGGTAGTAACTGCTTCCGCTTCAACTTCTCCCTCTTCTCCCTCTGCTGCATCTTCGCCTTCTGCTGTATCTCCGGTATCTTCTGTCTGAGCGCTGCTGTCATCCGATGCGCTGCTTGAACTTCCACAACCAGCTGCCATGCTTGTAGCCATTGCTGCTACTAAAAGTGCACTGACTAATTTCTTTTTCATACGCTACCTCCTGGTTCTTTGCTTGAAATACTTTCACAATTCTTGTTTTAAATTATTTCAGATATTTCTAAACAGTAATTGACTTTTGTCAATGTGCACATCGGCCGCATGTACACATTGTACAGTTTTTATTTTTTTTTAACCGGTTTATGTTCATATTGTACAATGCCTATTCCCTTGTTGTCAACGTTTTTTCAACTTTTTATTAAAATAATTTGGTTCTTTCTAAAAAAGCACTTGTTTATTTTACATTTTTCTAAATTTCTGTATGTATAAATCCCTGTTTTTTCCTGTTTTTCCAATGTTTTTATTGACTAACGTCACTTTTCCACCTATAATCGTTTATAGATTTCTAAACTTTGACCAAACAAAGAAGATGTTTTTTTCGTCTTTACTTGTACGGTTATCAATACATGTTCATCCAATTCACAGGAGGTTGTTGTATATGCTTCACATTAAGTCTCTGGAAGAGGGGCTTACGCTTTACAAGGCCCTTGCTTCCGAAATCCGTATTGAAATCATTAAAGTTCTGCTGAAAAACGACAGCATGAACATGAATGAACTGGCGTCTCATCTCAATATCACCAACGGTGCACTCACCGGACACATCAAAAAGCTGGAAGAGGCAGGCGTCATCGCAGTTGTCAGCGAAAGCGCTTCTCACGGCAACCAAAAAAGATGTTCGGTACTTCTGGACAAGATTCTGATCGATCTGGAACAGCAGCCCGAAAACGATTGTACCTATTCTACTTCTATAAAAGTAGGACATTATACCGACTTTCAGGTTTCCCCCACCTGCGGACTCGCTTCTGAAACCGCGCTCATTGGAGAAATCGATGATGTCCGGTATTTTTCTCATCCGGAACATTACAATGCCGATATTCTCTGGTTCGGAAAGGGGTATGTGGAATATGTAATTCCCAATTTCATCCCTTTTTCCCAGAAAATCGATCAGATTTCTATTTCTATTGAGCTTTCTTCGGAGGCTCCCGCAATAAACCCCAACTGGCCTTCTGATATTTCTTTTTATCTGAATGACACCAAAATAGGCACCTGGACCTCTCCCGGTGATTTCGGAGAAGTGCGGGGAACTGTAAACCCCTCCTGGTGGTTGTCCACCTGGAACCAGTATGGACTTCTGAAGTTTCTGGTCATCAATAACCGAGGAACCTTCATTGACGGAAAACAGATCTCCGAAATCGGAATCCATTCCTTCCATCTGACTTCTCAAAGCACCCTGAAATTCCGGCTGGCAGTGGAGAAAAATGCTGCTCATGTGGGCGGGCTTACGATCTTCGGCAAAACTTTCGGAAATTACAGTCAGGATATTGAGGTACAGATTACCTACAGTCCTCTGGAAGAATCATAAAAGAACGGGCGGAAAAAAATTTTCCGCCCGTTCTTTTATGTTCTCTTATTTTATACGGAAGCTGATTACACTGCATGGAGGAATTGTAAATTTCACTCCGTCAGAAGTAATTTCATATGCAGTAAATGCTTCTTCTTTTACATTCTCCGGTTCTTCAAACGTATTATATGCATGCATTTCCTGTGTTACGATGGATGCACTTACCTGTGTTGGTACCAGTTCAGCAAATGCCACTTCCATCTCTTCACTTTCTGCAACAGACAGGTTGTTCAAAGTAATGGTGATCACACCCTCTTTATCTACAGATACAGACTCCTGAAGTTTCGGAACCTGGTATTCTTTTTCTCCTGCATCCAGAACAGAATTTCCTGTGATACAGCTTTCGACCAGATCTGCATCCTGATGATGACGATACATATGGAAGACATGATAGGTTGGGGTAAGAATCATCTTCTCTCCCTCTGTGAGAATAACAGACTGCAGTACATTGACCATCTGTGCAATACATGCCATCTTCACACGGTCACAGTGTTTGTTGAAGATATTCAAGCTCACACCTGCAACCAGCGCATCTCTCATGGTATTCTGCTGATAGAGGAATCCAGGATTGGTTCCCGGTTCCACACGAAACCAGCATCCCCATTCGTCTACGATCATACCAATCTTCTTCTCCGGATCATACTGATCCATGATTGCACCATGACGTTCGATCAATTCTTCGATATATAACGCTTTTGCAAGTGTCTTATACCATACTGTTTCATCAAAATCTGTAGCACTTCCCTTAATTTCCCAGCCTTCCGGATGTACGTAATAGTGAAGAGACAGTCCATCCATAAATCCATGGGCATTTTCCGGATGTGGTTTTGCAAAGCAGGTCTTCAGAACACCTTCTGTCCAGAAATAATCTGCCACATTCGGACCGCCGCATACTTTTTTGATCGGTGCCGCATTGTCATAATGACGTACATAAGTCTGGTATCTTCTGTACAGATTTGCATAATACTCCGGTGTCATGTTTCCGCCGCATCCCCAGTTTTCATTTCCAACGCCAAAGTAGTCGATCTTCCATGGAGCTTCATGTCCATTTTCTTTTCTTAAATCCGCCATCGGAGAAACGCCGTCAAAGGTCATATATTCTACCCATTCACTCATTTCTCTTACGGTACCACTTCCAACGTTTCCATTTACATAAGTTTTACAACCCAGCTGATCACACAATTCAAAAAATTCATGGGTACCAAAGCTGTTGTCTTCCACAACACCGCCCCAGTGAGTATTGATCATTTTCTTGCGGTTTTCTTTTGGTCCGATTCCGTCCACCCAGTGGTATTCATCTGCGAAGCAACCGCCCGGCCAGCGAAGCAGCGGAATCTGCATTTCTTTCAGCGCTTCTACCACATCGGTACGCATACCATTCTTATTCGGAATCGGTGAATCCTCTCCCACATACAGACCTTCATAGATACATCTTCCCAAATGTTCTGCGAAGTGTCCGTACACTTCCGGGTTGATATGCCCTTTTACCTGTTTCTCATTCACATACAATTTTGCCATTTGTTTAATCCTCCTTAAAATAATGAACGCCCCATATAGTTTCGTTATTTGTTCCCGCAGCCGTAAAGCACATGGTCTGATTTCCGGCTTCTTCTACCATTTCCACCATAACCCCTTCATATTTCTGCCCATCCAGTGTGATGGTTACGTAAGGGGTGCCGCTTTCCAGTTCAAAGCTTCCCTTTTCCTTTCCCTCTGCGTCCAGAATTTTTCCTCCTTCTTCAAAGGTAATTGCTTCATAATCATGTACTTCTCTGGATATATCGGTTTCATGGTTTACATAATAGTAAGTTCCCAGCATTTCCTTCTCCTTATAGCCTTTTTCGTTCAAGGTTTCTCCGGACGTTGCAAAAGGTGCAGCCACCAACCAGTCAGATTTTGTCCGGAAAAGCTGATGTACACGTGGTTCATGCGCTTCGGTTCCATTTTTAAAGCGCTGATGATAAACCACATACATTTTCCCGTCTTCATCGACAAAAGCGGAATTATGTCCAGGTGCCATATAGGTATAAACAAGGCTCGGGAAGGTATAATTTCCCATCATCTTCAATCCGTAAGAACTGTGATCGACTACCATCCCCAGATTCTCTCCCTGGGCATCCTCATAAGGTCCATCTACATTTCTGGAACGGAAGAGGCGGATCTGATATCCTCCTTTTGCCTGCAAGGCTCCATAAGACACAAACAGATAATAATAATCGGTCTTTTCATCGTAAAGAATGTAAGGACCTTCAATAGAATTATGACCGCCTCCAATCAGATGTTTGCCGTAATAAGCATCCACTTCCGCATCCCTGTCTGTCTCCGGATGAATGGGATATCCGGTTTCTTCATCGATTTCCAGAAGGAAAATCCCACCGGACCAGGAGCCATAGGTCATCCACATTTTTCCGTCTTTATCATAGAAAACGGTGGGATCAATACAGTTTGGCCACAGCAGATTATCATAATCTCCTGCCGTAAGATAATCAGACATCTTCGCATCCGGTACAATATCCAGGAAATTACTTTCCTTTACCGTCTTACTGGTAAAACCGGAATCCAGAAAAATATCCTGAAATTCATAAGGTCCTTCCGGATTATCTGCCGTTGCAAAAGCCAAACTGGATTTTTTATAAGTGGCTGTCGTACAGAAATACATCACATATTTCTTCATTTTTTTATTGTAGATCACATCCGGTGCCCAGACAGAATACCCTCCGTCTTCATTCTTTCCTACAAAAGAAAAAGCCGCCATGGATTCATCAAAAAGATTGGAAAACAGTTTATTTTTTGCATTTACCCCCGTTGCAAAACTGTCCCATTTCTTCAAGTCTTCGGATTTTGCAGCATCCATATGAGAACCGAAAATGTAATATTCCCCGTCCACTTCCAGAATCGAAGGGTCATGGACCGAAGCTCCTGCCGTAAATCCTTTCTTGTTTGACTCGATTTCCTCCAATGTCATTTCCTGCTTCTGTTCGGCTCCGCATCCACAGGCGGAAACAGCTGCAAGCAGACATAACGCAATCATTACCGCTTTCTTTTTCATAAATTCCTCTCTTTCCTTTTATTTTTAGCTTCCGGTAAATTAATTTAGGTTTTATAAAATTATATGTGAATTTCACTATATTTGCAATAGATTTTCCTGTTTTTTTTATTTTTTCCACAGAAAGCGAAGTTTTCCATACAAGTTTTAGGGCATTTTCAACTTGTATCTTGCCAATTACAGGGCTTTATGCTACAATATACCCACTTTTGAAAACAGTAAAATTATTAAACTTATTCTAAAACAGAAAGGAGATCAAAATGAAAACAATGAACACGCTCCCATGGAATGACTGTTTATGCCGAAAAGACCAGACAACTGCCTGGCTGAGACCTTACACGATGGACTGGAACAACCCGGAATCTGACAGTCTCCACCTGGAATACAGTTACAACGGAAATGACTGGTATGCATTAAACGGCGGTAACGGAATCTGGTATCCGGACTTTGGATCCAAGCGCCTGATAAATCCGGCAATCTATCAGCTCACCGATACTTCCTGGATGATCACTGGAACAGACGGAGAAGATTCGTCACTGATGCACCTGGTAAGAACGACTGATTTCATTCATTATACCGGTGCTTCCTGTACCGGCACGATTAAAAATATCGCAGATGCTTTTTCTGCTATTCAGTCCCCTTCCGAAAATGGAGGAATTCTGGTTCCTGTCACCATTCTGGAAGAACTGCAAAAACTGTTCGGAAAACCGGAACCGGTACTTCTCGCTGCAACAGAGGCAGTCTCTGTAACTGCTGCTTCCGGTTCCCTTCCTGTCCTTCCTGAAAAAATTCAGGTTGCCTATACAAACGGCGGAAACGACACACTTCCTGTAATCTGGGACACTGCATCGGTCGATCCATCTGCCGAACCAGGTACTGTATACGAAGTAAAAGGAACCATTCAGGAAACTTCTTTCCAGAATCCTTTTATCTATCATCGGGCAGATCCTTTTATCTACAAACACACTGACGGAACGTATTACTTTACTGCTTCTTACACAGATATGGAACATAATCTGGATGGTAAATATCAGTATCTCTATATTATTCTTCGAAAAAGCAGTACCCTTGCAGGACTGGCAGACGGTTCCGGCACATACGAAGAAAAAATCGTCTACGAAAGAAAACCCATTGCAGGCGGAACCATGAGCCCTCATATCTGGGCACCGGAAATCCACTTCATCGAAGGAAAATGGTACATCTACTATACCACCACCATTTCCGATGAGTCTTCCTGGCGCATTCGCCCGCACTGCCTGGAATGCTCTGATCCCGATCCCTTCAAAGGTGAATGGGTCGTAAAAGGCCCTGTACAGACCACGATCAAAAGGGATATTGCTTTCACAGACTTTTCTCTTGACCACACCCATTTCGAGCACAAGGGAAAACACTATTTCCTCTGGGCACAGAAAACCAATAATATTTCAGATATTTTTATTGCGCAGCTGTCTGATCCCTGGACTTTATGTACTCCGGCGGTTCGCCTGAGCCACCCGGAATACAACTGGGAACTGCACGGTTTCCCGGTAGATGAAGGACCTGGTATTATCAAACACGGCGATAAAATCTTTCTGACTTTTTCAGGAAGCGGCACTGATGCCCTTTACTGCGTAGGTTTGCTGTATGCAGATGCAGACGCGGATCTTCTGGATCCTACCTCCTGGACAAAAGTACCCTATCCGGTATTCCAGAGCAGCACAGCAACCGGTCAGTTCGGTCTTGGTCACAACAGCTTTACAAAATCCGATGATGACTCCGAAGATTTCATCATCTATCACGGACGTCAGGAAGCGCGCTACCTGGTAGAAGAAGACTACCAGCCGCTCTATGACGCAGGCAGAAATGCTACCGTAGGAAAAATCTACTGGAACAAAGAAGGATTCCCTGATTTCTCAGTTCCTTCCGCTTCCATCGCAGGAACTCCAGAAGCTTTACAGGTTACTGCCAAAGTTACGGTTATTTAAAGTAAAAAATCCCCCTTGCCGGATAGAATCCAACAAGGGGGATTTTTCTTATGCGTTCAACGGATATTTATCTGTCAGTTCTTTTACAATTGCTCTTGCTTTTTCTTTATTGTCTTTGTCTTTCACCATAAGAGCAATGGCTTCTGCAATCTTATCCATATCTCCTTCATTCATTCCTCTTGATGTAACGGCTGCTGTACCAAGTCGTACACCGCTTGTGATGAACGGAGATTCCGGATCGTTCGGAATGGCATTTTTATTACATGTAATATTCGCCTCATCCAGAAGATTTTCCATTGCTTTTCCTGTAATTCCTGTTCCTCTTAAATCCACCAGCATCAGATGATTTTCGGTTGTTCCGGAAACGATCTGGATGCCTCGTTTTAAAAGTCCCTCACAAAGTGCTTTTGCATTCTTCACAATATTCTGCTGGTAAACTTTATACTCCGGCTGCAATGCTTCTTTGAAGCATACAGCTTTCGCTGCAATGACATGCATCAAAGGACCGCCCTGAATTCCGGGGAATACCGCTTTGTTAAAGTTAAACTGTTTGGCGATTTCCGCACTGCTCATGATCAGACCGCCTCTTGGTCCTCTCAGGGTTTTATGTGTAGTGGTTGTCGTTACATGGGCATAAGGAATCGGGCTTGGGTGTACACCTGCTGCCACAAGGCCGGCAATATGTGCAATATCCACCATCAGATAAGCTCCTACTTCATCTGCAATTTCACGGAATTTTTTGAAATCAATCACACGACAGTAGGCACTGGCCCCTGCAACGATCATTTTCGGTTTTGCTTCCAGTGCAATTTTCCTTACCTCTTCGTAATCAATGACACCTTCGTCATTCACGCCATAAGGAACTACATGGAAATAGGCACCGGAGAAATTTGCCGGGCTTCCGTGTGACAGATGTCCTCCATGGGCAAGATTCATACCCATAACGGTATCCCCCGGTTTCAACATAGCAAAAAATACTGCCATATTGGCCTGTGCACCGGAATGCGGCTGCACATTCACATATTCACATCCAAATAATTCTTTGGCTCTTTCAATGGCAAGACGCTCTACCTCATCCACACACTCACATCCGCCATAATAACGTTTTCCCGGATATCCTTCTGCATATTTATTCGTTAAAGGGCTCCCCATTGCTGCCATGACCGCTTTGCTCACCCAGTTTTCTGATGCAATCAGTTCAATATGGGAGTTCTGACGCTCTACTTCTTCGGAAATACACTTTGCAATTTCCGGGTCTGTTGCCTGAATCTCTTCAAATGAATACATTTTCCAATCCTCATCTTTCATTTTTTATTCTCCACACGCATGTCTTTTCAAAAAAGATATTTGTTCTCTACAGAAAGACATTTCAAGTGTAAAAAAGTGCCCAGAGCCGGAATCGAACCAGCGACACGAGGATTTTCAGTCCTCTGCTCTACCAACTGATAGGGCAGACCTCATATCATTCGATTACAACTAGGCAACTAATAACTTTCGTATAACTTTTTCAAGTTTTGTTCGTAGGATTTACTTACGAGCGAGTATAAGTTTACCATGGGAATGTCTAATTGTCAACATAAAATTTAGGATAATTTAGGATAATTTCGTATATTTTACAAATACATCACAACCAAAATAATATACTCTCTTTCCTTTTGCAATATATATACTAAATTTTGTATTATTATCAACCCAGCAGTTTAATGTCCTTTGCACAATATTTTCATTAGCATTTGTTATATTCGACACCATAGCAGAAATATCTATGACATTACCAGTTATTGAACGAGTCCCACTTTTCCACATCGGAATTACAGAAACAATAGAATCTGCAAATTTATCTTGCTGATGATAAACGCTGACATCTATACTATATGAAGTTGATTGTTCACCATCTATATGAAATATTCTTAGATAAATAGGTTTCCCATCTATCCAAGTGTCACCAGTAGCAATTTCAGTATCATAAGCATAAGTAATTCCTGACGCACCACCAGACGCACCACCACTAGATGAACCACCAGAATTGGCGACTAATGTATCAACCTCTGTCTTACTATATGTTTCTGCCTTAGTATAGTAATTGGATAAGTCAGTTGTAGGTATGCTGTTAATTGCATTGTCAACATATTCCTCTGTTGCAAGTCCTTCTGTTGATGGAATAAGTGCATTTGTTTCTGCCTTGGTATAGTAATTTGATAGGTCAACATTACCACCACTAGGAACATTAGCAATAGCATTGTCAACATATTCAGTTGTAGCCAATCCGTCTGTGGAAGGTATTTCTGTCTTTAGAGCATAAGCAGATAAGTCCTGATGTTCTGTCAGATAACCACTGTCATTCTCTAATTCTGATACCTTAGTTGGCACAGTAGGGATATCTGTTGTCTTAGCATATCCATCAAGTGATGGTATCTCTGTTTTAAGTGCATAAGATGATAAATCTATACTGTTAATGGCAGTATTTAATTCTTCTTTGGTGACATAAGAAGATAAATCTATATTAATGTCTAAAGCGTCTAATTTGGCTTGTAATTCGGTTTTTGTAACGTAATCCGATAAATCTATACTGCCAGTAGAAATACCGTCTATATACGCCTTTAACTCGCTTATAGCATGGTCAAGACCTGCCTTGTCAACGAATTGTGTCTCTGAATCACTTACACGCATATAATCACCCCCTGTTAATCATTGAATCAATTTCATCATTAGATACAATGCGAGTGCCACTTACATAAGGTGGTCTTGTAACAGGTTCACGAGTAAACATCAGTGAAAAGCAGGACGAATTTTCTTCTTCATCTGAGTCTGGGATAGTAGCAATCTTATCCTTGACCTGTTGAATTCTGTTAGCCATCCATTTGTATGCCGCTGATTCTGTGCTAAATTCTGTCTGTACTGAACGCATAATGTCAACATCATTCGATACGGCTTCCAATACATCTAATACAGTCAGTAAGAGATTTCTCTGCATGGATGATTTATCGTAGATATCTGTATCAGTAAGAGAGTTCTCTGTGAGAAACTGTATATACTGCTCGTCTGAAAAATATTCTTTATTGGATAATTCCAGTTTTAATCTATCTAATACAATCATATGATTCTCCTTTCAAAGTATAAAAGTGGACTTACGGCAAATTTACCACAAGTCCTCATTGGTGAACCGAAAGTTTCGGATGACCAACCGAATAATTCGGTAATTACGTTTGGTGAGGGAAATAATTTCACTGACCAAAATAAAAGTGTGCCAAAACATTTATATCTGGCACACTCTAAATCTTAATTTGCTATTTGATTATTCTGTAAAAATTCAATGTCCAACGGACACCATCCCACATTATTATCATTAATCTGGCTAATTTCTAACTGTGGCTTGAGCAACATTGACATTAACACAAGTTGGAACTGTTGTTTTAGAAGATTTTGAGATGTTACATTAAATGAACTAAACGGATCACTCGAAGAAAACTGTTCATTGAACAAAAGTTCTCCTTCACAAAATACAAAGTAGTCCACCTGTTTAACACCTTGCGGATTCATATTGTATTCCAAATAGACATACCTTCCAGGGTTATAATCAGTTGTCACTTCCAAATTTACATCATTTCCCACATCTTCAAAATATGCATAATATGCATCCTGTAATTCAATATTATCTCCATAATATTCCGCTATCTGATTGTAACATTGAATCGGAAGTTGATATTGTTGCAATTGTTCCTGTTTTATTTTATTTTTTCTGACTATAATTCCACATATAACTATAGCAATTATACAAATTGCTAAAATAAAAAATACTTTTTTATTAAACTTTCTTTTACTTTTAACCTCTTTCTGATTGTTATTTGTCATAAATATCCATCCCTTCTCATAAGAATAGTTTGTAATACTACTTTACCATATTTTATCCTACTTTTCAATATTTTATAGCATAAAGTGGTATTCTAATTCAAAGGTAGGTGATTGAGTGAAACCATTAAAAGAAAAGGTCAGTATCACTCTTGATGAGAATATCGTGGAACGGATAAAGGAACTGGCAGAGAATGATGATAGGTCATTCAGTCAGTATATAAATATGGTGTTGAAAGAGTGGATCAATAAGGTTGATGATAAGTAGGGTATCCTGTGTTGGGATGCCTTATTTTTTTGGCTGTGGGGATTTTTTTGATGAGCGAAACAATTTTTCAAGAAGAAGGGGTTAACAATTTTGTAACAATGTCATTTTGCACAAAAAATCGCCCATTTACGTCCCTAAAAACTACAATTTTTATTAAAAATCATTCGTAAGATTAGTAGTCCTACGAATTAAACCACAAAAGATGGTCATTTTGAGAACAAATATGGCTATGAAATCGAAATTTTATTTGGATATCTCGAACAACCATTCGATAAATTTCGGTAATTTGGAGAAAAACCGACACTCGAATGTATGTTCGATACCAGTGTAGTGAATTGTACAAGTTGTATAAACAATTTGCACAATTCTTGACTATTTTTTGACAAAAATACATAAATACATCATTTGTGTGTACATATTTCTAGCCAAATGTAACAATTTTGTAACAATTTTACTTCCACCAAATAAAAGTTATCCACAAGTTATCCACATAGTTATCCACATTATTGTAGATTATCCTTATCATCTTCCTTATTTTCTAGTGTCTTATAATTATTAGATGACTCTACATTTCCCCTTGTAAACGCTTCTTTTCAACGTCTACATCAGTGATATACTCACTCTTTTCCATTATTGTTTCCTTTGAGATTGCACCCATTTCTTGAAGTGCCTTCAGATTAGTTATCATCTCTGTAGTTGCAACAGGCATACTAACATTATAAATAACATCCACATCAGAGTCAATATTAATTCCCTGCATAGCAAGTATCTGTTGAAATCTCTTAAATCTCTGCTTAAAACCAATATTCAGCCATTTTTTATTTTCGTCAGCAAAAAGGTTAGCCATCATCATTAATATTTGCATTGAAACCTCACTGATATTCGAAATATTTGTACTTGACCCTAATACAGACGGGATACAAGCCACATCATTGAGCATCTGTTTCAGATTATCCAGATACAGTTTGATAGTATTGTAATCCATATTACAAGACGCATATTTGAAATCGCCTGCATCAATGTTCATTACAAACCCTACTGCATCAGCAGGAATACTACTCTCAATTCTTTGTCCAATCGCTATAGGGAGCACATTTAATGTATTAGTGTATATTGCGTCCCCCATCTTACTCATAATATCTTCCAGTTCGTCCATGATGGGAATAATATCATCAAGTAACGCACGACCAAAATTTTCATCCTCATCATTAAAGTTATGATAGTGGATAGGCAGACCAACACATCTGTCAGTACCAAGTAAATTTACTTCGCCACCTTCATTTGTCCAATGCTCCACATAAGTAGGATAGTAGACATTCCAATATGTGATATTTGTAAAAGCATCAGTCCAGTTCTCAAGAAATGACACCTTATTACCCATATCATCGTATACTGGATAAGCAGACGCATTATCGAGTACCTTACTCCTGATTACACCATCTTCAACATAGATTGCTTCGTAAGCATCACCATATTTATTTACATGGTCTAGGATTTCATAATCAACTGTACTATAGTCACCTAACCTATAAATATCAGTTAATGTTTTTAATGTATTATTGTCCTTAGTGGACAACTGCACCTGTTTTCCAAGTAAATAGGCATTATGGAATCTCAGCACAGTCTTAGCATACTGCAAAATTGTCTTTCTGGTTACAAGCACCTTACCTTTATACTTGCTGTCCTGTCTATTCAATACCTTATGTCTGCCACTAAGATAATCTCGATTTGAAATCACATGGCTAATCCTATTAACATGGTAAGCAGAATTGCATTCATCTTCAAACCACCTAGGATTATTGCCATATTGTTTCTGTATATAGTCACTTAATCTATCCATTATATCTCCTTTCTAAATAAGCGTTATTTGACGAAATAAGGGCATAAAAATAGTTAGACGATACTTTTATCACCTAACACATTAAAATGGATTTATGCCCCTATATTTGTCATTTTAATAAGCAAATAGCACCATTAGAACGGATACCAGAACCCATTCTTAGCACCTTCTATTGCAAGCCAACAAGCCGATATTCTATCATCATGGCAACCAGTAATAGCATTAAAAGCACCATTATCTTCTGCCACAAATGTTTTCATTTCTTCCAGTAAATCATTACTCTGTATATCAATCAATCCTTTATCAAACCATTCTCTCATATCATTGACAGCAATACTCTTAGATTTGACACTTGTGGAGAATCCTACTTGCCAAATTGTACGCTTAAATTCGTCATAACTTTTATACTTATACATATTCATGTAATGCTTTTCATAGCGTAATCGCTCAATACAACTATGTCCACCACTTGCTTTTTCTACTACGAGCAATCCTTTATTGTACCATCTCCCCATTGCATCAATAATATCTGCCATCTGATGAGGTCTAATCTTATTTGACGCAAATTCTGCGACTTGTTTACCCTCTTTATCCATTACAAATATTGTGGAATAATCTCGATTACCACCCAATCCTTCTGATAAATCGCAACCTAAAATGTATTTCATTCCCTTTTTCGGAATTTCCCATACCTTCAGATTACGATTAGACACATGACTTCTCAATATAGTAGGAATACCAACTATATTATCAAGCGATAATGGTTTAATCTTTTTCTCTGTAATGGCTTGTTGCATTTTTATAATCTTATTATTATCAAACACACCAGCAGATGTAGATAGAAAACTTTCTTCGGGCGTACTTGGATATTCAACCTTGAAAGCAGAAAGTCCTGACACACTGATTTTATCCCTTCTCCAAACTGCCTGTTCTGGTGTCATACCTAACTTAGCAAGTGCCTTTTCTTCATCATCATATTCATCTTCCGTAAGCATCTTATCATTATGCCTTGCTTTGTATTCTTCTACGCATTGTTGATACTGTTCCTTAAAAAGTGTTCCACCATTTATCCAATTAAAAAAGAATGGCTTGAAACCATTCTCTCCATTCTTTGCACCCATAAAAGTTTGCTGATAAAAATTATAGCCATTTGATGTACTCTCAATAATAACTTTTGTAGAAGATGATATTGACTGCATAATTGATTTCATCTGACGCTCTTGGTCTTTCCAAAATGCAAATTCCGAACACCACAAGTATGATGAAATTGTGCTCCCTCTTGCACAATCTTTATTTCCTGCTGTCAGACAAGTAATACTTGATCCATTCTCAAAAGTTAATGCTTGTCTATTATTCTGTATTAATTTTGGTCTTACAAAATCTGGTAAAGAATAAAACATTTGCTTTAATTTATCAAACACAGCAGTAGTTGAAGATTGATTATGAGAAATAAGCATTGATGTACTATTTGGATATATAACTGCTTCTCGGAGTGCCGCACCAGCAACGAGAACAGATATCCCAATTTGGCGACTTTTGCTCACAATATTCTTATGACCTAAGTTTTCTAGCAAATACTTCTGTTCTGGTGTGAGTACAAACGGTACGATTTTACCTTGTTTATCGGAAATCTTAATCATCGTCTGAATCCACTCTACTTTATTTTCATCTTGCCATAACCAATTTAACTTTTTTGCTGTTTCCAGACTAATCTGCATTGATATTCACCCCCATGAGCAACTTATCAATCTCATTTTCAGTATTCTTATCAATGCTCATTTTGTCCAACTGCTTATCCATATCATCAACATACTTAGCAGCATTAACATCACCAGATAATGCTTTCTTATTCATCTCCTGATAACGCTTCATAAAGTTATAACGCTTCATATATTGTAAATAGATAATCATTGCTTTCTGAACATCATCTCTTATGAGCCAGTTCTGTTCACAGAAATCCTCTGTTTTATTCTCTCCATTTTTACTTCTAAAGTTAGCATCAGATTTACACAAGTCTTCCCAACTAATTCTTTTATTATGGTCTGAATAATACCAACAGATATATGAAGCAAGATAATTAGGAACAACCTCTGTTAATGCTTGCATAATCGTCTTTTCTTTAGTCATTATCCGTTACCTCACTAACATTATTTCCAAACATTTTCAATATATTATCGCAAGTTTCATGGATTGCGTCTAACTTAATAGTGCCATCAACATTGACATACTTGCGTTCTTCTTGTGTAGCACCAACATATACTAACTTCTGTTCAATCTTCTTAACATGTTCTCTGATTTCAGACACTTCATTTCTTGTAGCAACAGTCTGATAATAGATATTTTCTAACATTCTATCTCTTAATTCCTGTCTTTCTTCTTCTGTTTTACACTCATAAAATAATTTCATAATGTTGTCCTCACTTTCTATGTTTTATATTTAACTCACCACGATTTCGTGGTCAGTACCAACTTTCCACCAAAAATGGTGGAATGTTAAAAGGGTTTCGGTATAATTGCACCCTTAATGCTTGTGGTAAATTTACCGTAACCTTTATGCAAATAATTCCCACGCTTCTGCTTGAGATAATACAGGTCTATCATCTGTATCTTCATCAAATAAACTCTCAATATCAATCAATTCTAAATCATCTCTATCAACCTTTGAAGATTTCTGCGAACCTTGTTCACTATCCGTTTTTGGATAGTCAAGGTCACTGTCAGTTACCGATACCTTTTTGGTAGGGTTCATTTGAATCTCGCAAACAGTAGGCATATCCAATATTTCTTCTACACTGAAATCAATCATTGGGTCTGGTTCTCCCCAATCACCTGTTTCATCTTTTTCTCCATTTGGAGAAGAAGTTAAGAAATCAAACTGTTCAAAGATTAAAGTATCTCTAATCTGACTTTCCAAATTCTTAACCCATTCTTGGTCACTGTAAGATAGATAACTCTGACTATTCTTTTTATCTATATCACTCTGTAATGATTTATTCTTATTAGTGATATACTTATATACATCTCTGATTGTGGCTTCGTCATAACTGTCGCCATATCCTTCACAGATACGATTATAAATCTGTGCCAAGCGTCTATTATTATCTGCTTGCTCTTTCTTCTTTTTAGTGTGTACAATCGTGTGTTCTACACCATACATATTCTCATAATTAGACGCATACATTTCACAAAGGTCTTTATCCTCATATCTACTGTAACAATTCTTAATCTGTTTGAGTTTATCACCTTCACGAATTTTATCGTTGCTCTTATAGACATATATCATCTTCATATCCACGAGAATATCATTATATCTCTGACAAGTACGAATAGAATTATCGGCTAGTGTAATGACACGTTGATATTTAAACTAATCTTTGTATCCTAATTACAACTTAGGATACAAAGATGTGAGCTTTATACGCGCATCCTTTGTTTTAAATTGCCAGTTTACGCCATCTTCATTACTGTTGCGTTCGTTTTCCCAAACGGATAGTTCTCT